>LNZD02000045.1:14175-19259 GCA_001469005.2 SAR324 cluster bacterium lautmerah10 | reverse complement strand
AATCTGCAAAGCTTGTAGCTGGTCTCCTCTGCGGAATTGGTGAAAAGGATATCCCCCGGTTGTTTGCTGGTAAACCGGCAGCAAATAACTTTTCACATAAAAAGTATTTGCAAAAACACTGGTCGATAAAAGCGATAGAATCGTAAAAAGAATAAAAATTACCATGGATTTAAACATTGAATCCATTTCATTAAATGAGTTTTGATTGAAGAAAATGTCTATTGAATCCGATTAAATCATTGATTTAATTTGAACAATCCTACCAACAAGATTCACCCAGTCAAGCAAACTTTTTGTCATCACTCTTGGGTTCAATGTAAATGAATTGATGATAAAACCATTAAAATCGTGTTCATTTAATGATGTCAATTGAGTCCGATCGAGATTAAAGCAATCATCACATTAATGAACTGAATCCGGACACACCCCATGCAGCGGATCCGGAGTTTGAAGAACAGCAGCCAGGCGTAATAGGCGGTGACAGGAAGACTGATCAGGATCAGTGGAGACAACCAGTTCAGGATCATTTCACCCCCGAGCAACCGATTGAAGAGGAGACCCAAGAGAAGCAGGTAGTAGAATGCTGCAAAAAAGGCGACCGGAACCGGACCGATGTAAGCCTGGGGAGAACCAAGAAGCCGGTCACAGGGAGACTTTCCCGAGAGATTACGGAACAGGTGATGCCTCATTGCCATCGCCATGGAGCTCTGAAGCCCAAAAATTGCGACAACACCGATAAGCATCAGGAAGATCGTCTCAGCATCCATCATTTCCCCAAAATCCGTCATCTTATTTTCTGCTAGGATGTTCAGAAACCATTCTTCTGTTTTTCAAAAAATATCAAATTCTTGGGGTATAAAGAAGATTAGACGGTGACTCAGGATTTTTTCCCAGAGTGATTTGAATTTCGATTCACTCAAGACTTCAAGTAAGATACTCATCTTGAGAGGAGACCTGTTGAGCAAGACGATCTCATATCTTTAAAAACCAAGATTTGAATCTGCTTCAACACCATCCTTAAAAAGAGCGCGAATGACAAGCAAAGGGCGGAGCTGATGGTTGACCTTTCTGCAAAGAATTTTTCTGAGAAACTGGAGGAGGTGGAATTTTCCAGGATTTTCAATGATCCGGCATTGGACTGGTTCCCGGAGGAGTTGGAAGCATCCGAAAAAGCCCTTGATTTAGAAAACCCGTCTTTGAATCCCTGGCTCGTGCAGGCCCAGGAGGGAGAAAAGCAATTGCTGTTGGTGGACGGATACCGAAGGATGCGTTGCCTGAAAGCAGCGGGATTCGATGCAAGTCAGAAGCTGGAATGCAGGATCATCCCTGCCGAATTCCCAAAAAAGGCCATTCTTCTGTTTCGGTTGCAAAGCCTCCCATCCTCCAAACGGGAAACGCTTTCGGGTTACGGTTGCATCAGGATCCTCCAGCATTTCCAGGAAGCGGGGATGAAGGTCCAGGAAATGTCCGAAAGGGTTTTGCCTCTATTCGGCGAACCGCCCTCGGTGCATCGGGCCAACCGGATGCTCCAACTGGGAAACCGTCTCGCATCAGAGAAAGTTCCGGAATCCCTGAAGAAGATGTCGGTTCAGGATTTAATGCCCCTGCTTCGTTTTTCCAGTGATGATCTTCCGGCCCTGATGGAACTCGCAGAAAAGATGAAAATGGGCGGAAACAAGTGGAAGACGATGCTTCAACTGGTGGACGAAATCTGCCGCATCCGGAACATCAAAGCCCGAGCATTCCTTGAGGAGCAGGATTGCCGATCACTTCTGGAAAACCATGATCTGCAAGGCCCGGTGCTTTACCGTCAATTCAAACAACTGCTGGACCGTCAGCGCAATCCTGAATTGAGTCAACTCCGTGAACAATTTGAGAGGCTTTCCAAAGGATTGAAACTGCCCCAGGGAGTTCAGATGGAAAACGATGATTTTTTCGAAAAGGAGGAATTGCTGCTGAAAATCAAAGCCTCCTCAAGCAAGGAACTGCTGTCCCAACTGGAGCGATTGAGGGATTGCCTGGACCAGAGTGAAATGGAAGCAATCTTCCGGATGCTCCAAGGCTGATGGCAGGAAGAATGAGATTCAGGTGACTTTGAGGACTTCAACCTTGAAGATCAGTTCCGCATCTTCAGGGATTCCCATCGAAGGCACTCCGGCTTTGCCGTAAGCCAGCTTGGCCGGAATGATGAGCTGGATTTTGCTTCCGGCACGCAAACCTTCGAGTCCTTCTTCCCAACCTTTGATGACTTTTCCGGCTCCCAGTTCAAACTCGAAGGGGCGACGTTTGTCCCGGCTGCTGTCGAACTTGGAGTAATCCTCGGCAAGCCAGCCGTCATAATGGACCTTGACCTGGCTGCCTTTGACCACCTTGGGACCGTCCCCGGAACGCTCGACATAGATCTTCAGCCCGGAACGGAGGGTCTTGAAAACCTGGTCGATGGCGAGTTGGGGGCGTTTGTTTTTGACTCCCTCGGCTTTTGGCGGAGGAACGGCAGACCCTATTTTCATCGGCACCTGAAGGCCGGAGTGAATTCACCTCCCATTTTCATGGTCATCTGAATCGGGGCATTCCCATCCCCCTGGGCAACTCCGCGGTTGACATCAAGGAAGAGGTTGATCTGTGACCCCTGCAGATTGTATTGTCCTGAATCCACCTCCGCATTGCCCTCCAGTCGGATCGTCTGTTTCTGTTCATCCACCCGAGCAAGATCCGCACGGGCCACCCTGCCGGGCTGTTCAATGCATACACTCTGCCGGGCATTGGCTTCGGTCAGCATTTGCTGTTCATCATAAAGAATCTGCAGCAGGCCTGCGGAAAGGTAAAAATCTTCAGGCATGCGCTGCATCTCCACATTGCCCTCCAGGGTGATCCTGCGTTTTGCATTTTCAAGACTGGCGCGGGCAGCCTGGATCATGATTTCACGTGCCTCGGAAACTGCCGGATCAGTCTGAACGGATGCTTCTGCACCTCTGGCAATCCGGTCTGGGAAAGCATCAATCCTGACACGTTCCGTGCCTTTTGCGGATTTCCCTTCAAGCACCGCCTCTTGTTTCAGCAAATCAAGAACGAGGGTATGACTGCGTGCTTTACCCTGGCTTGCAGTCATCTGCACACTCCCTTCCAACTTGAGGGTTTCATCATCAGGCTTCGGATTCTGTTCTTGAAGGGTGGTGTTGTCAAAGGAACGGGTATAATTCAGGTAATCTCCACGGATTTCACGGTCCCATTGTTCCACCCGGATTCCGCCTTCGCCGATCAGCCGTTCATAGGAATTCAACTCTCCTACCAGCATCCGTAATTTTGCCGTAGAGAACTGGATGTTTTCCCGGGGAATTTTCCCCTGCACGTTTCCCTTGAAAATCGATTCCCGGGATACCTGATCGCTGGAGAAGGTTTCCGCGCTGATCGTGATTTGGTCCATTGCAGAATAACGCAGGATCACATCGGTCTCCAGGGGTGCACGGGGTGGAACTTCCAGTTCCGCCAAGGCTGTGAGAAAGGTTTCACGGTCCGGATAGACTTGCTCCATGAGTGGTTCGATGGACTGGACCAGTTTTTCCGGAAGCCCTTCTCGTTTGAGGTGATCGAGAGTGTTACGGCTGATCAGGAACCGGGACTTTGCATGGACTGGAACTTCCATCCATGAAAGACAGATCCCAATCAATGAGGAAATCAGGATGATCCGGAACAGGATACGCGAGCGACAAAAAACCGGAAAATGTTCAGCCATGGCTGGTCCGGGCCTTCTCCACCTGACGCCGTTCCTGGCCCAAACGGAACTTGCGGAACTCATACGCCGCCTGGATGTAGGAGGCAAACAGAGGATGGGGAAGAAGCGGTTTCGACTTCAGTTCAGGATGAAACTGACAGGCAATGAACCAGGGATGATCGGCCCGTTCGATGGTTTCCACCAGATTAAGTTCCGGATTTCTTCCGCTGATCTGCATCCCGCATTTTTCCAGCATCGGAATGAAATGATTCATCACCTCATAACGGTGACGATGGCGTTCTGAGATGTCGGTGGACTGGTAGATGGACGCAATTTTGGATCCCTTTTGCAGTTGGGCAGGATAACTCCCAAGCCGCATCGACCCTCCGGTTTCCTGCAAACCGGCCTGACTCGGCATCAAATCGACGACGTTGTTTTTGTGGTCCGGACGGAATTCTGCCGAATGGGCATCCTTGATTCCACCAAGATTCCTTGCACATTCCACAATCGCCATCTGCAGGCCGAGACAGATCCCGAAGAAGGGAATGTTCCGGGTACGGGCAAATTCGACCGCGGCAATCTTGCCTTCCATGCCCCGTTCCCCGAAACCCGGAGCAACCAGGATTCCGTCCATCCCTGAGAGAAGATCCTCGATTTTTTCGGTTTCCAGCATCTCGGAATCGATGTAATGCAGCCGGGGTTTGAGTTGGTTTGCAATCCCACCATGCATCAATGCCTCATTCAGGCTTTCATAGGAATCCCGCTGCTGGACGTATTTCCCGACAAAGGCAATGTCCACTGCGTCTTTGGGATTTTTCAGCCGGTTCACCAATTCGATCCAGGGTTGGAGCATCGGCCGCCGTGTCCACATTTTCAGGTAGTTGGCAATCGTGTTATCCAGTCCCTGCTGTTGAAACATCAACGGCGCCTCATAAACCGACTCGACGTCGAGACCATCCACCACCGCATCTTCCTGAACATTGGTAAAAAGTGAAATTTTCCGGCGAAGGTGGTCGGAGAGACTGTTCGAAGTCCGGCAGATGAGAATATCAGGCTGAATTCCGATTTCCCGAAGTTTCCCGACACTGTGCTGAGTCGGTTTGGTCTTCATCTCGGTCGTCTCGACAATCAGGGTCAGGTGCACAAACAGGGAATTTTCCCGGCCATGGTCATGGCGGTACTGACGGATTGCCTCCAGAAAAGGCAGGGATTCGATGTCCCCTACGGTCCCGCCAATCTCCACGATACTGATGTCAACCCCTTTGGACGCTTCTTCGATCTGAGCCTTGATTTCATCGATCACATGCGGCACCACCTGAACCGTAGCACCGAGGTATTCTCCTTCTCGTTCCTTGCGGATGATCGCATCGTA
>LNZD02000045.1:0-14143 GCA_001469005.2 SAR324 cluster bacterium lautmerah10 | reverse complement strand
AAAACCTCACCGTGCTGGAAAGGATTCATGGTTCCCGCATCGACATTGATGTAGGGATCTAACTTCATCAGACTGATACTCAGTCCACGGGTTTCCAGCAGGGCACCGATCGAAGCGGCGGCAATTCCCTTGCCCAATCCGGATACCACTCCGCCGGTTATGAAAATGTATTTGGTTTGCAAACGACTTCCTGTCTTAGGGGGAGAATTTATTCAGGAACAAGGCAGCAGATCTGAAACCCTGTGCCAATACCATTGATTGAATCTAAAGAAGCCCCAGGTTGAACTCAAGTGAAATTTCAGTTTTCTGAGTTGCCAAAAAGATTCACCACCACCTTTCGTTGCCTTCCATGCCTTCGGTGCTCCCAGAGAAAAATTCCCTGCCAGGTGCCAAGCATCAGCCTTTTCCCGGAAACCGGGATCTGTTCTGAAACCTGGGTCAGCGCACTCCGGATATGAGCCGGCATATCATCCGGCCCCTCGATCGTATGGCGGTAATCGGGATCAAATTCAGGAACCAGTTTATTCATGAAATGTTCCAGGTCGGACAACACCGTGGGATCTGCGTTTTCCTGAATCGTCAGGCTGGCAGAAGTGTGCCGCACGAAGAGATGGCAAAAACCCTCACTCAACCCGGATTCTGAAACCAGGCGCTGCACCTCGGATGTGATTTCCAAAAGCCTTCCGCCCCGGGTATTGATCTGGAGTTCACGTTGAAATTGAATTGGGCTCATTGATTTATCAGACAACAACCAGAAAGCTTACATCACCGGTAATTCAATGGTAAATACAGCACCGCCTCCTTCTCCGCTGCTGAAACGAACAAAACCCTGATGGTCGGTGACCGTCTGACTGACAATCGTTAAGCCAAGTCCGGTGCCATGATCTTTGGTGGTGGTGTAGGGATCAAAAAGTTGTGAACTTTTTTCCGCATCGATTCCTGCTCCATTGTCCTGGACCTCTGCCTGGACGATGCCCAAATCAGGAAGAAACCGACTTCGTACCATAATTTCCCCCTGACGGAATAAACGTGAAAGATGTCCTTTTTTCTCGATCGCGTCGATGGCATTGTCAATGAGATTGATGAACACCCGTTTGATCTGTTCGCGGTCAAGAGAAATCCTGGGAATATCATCCCCGAGCTCGGTTTTCAATTGAATCCTCGAAGGCAGGTTATCGTGATAGAGGTTCAGGGTTTCTTCGATCACCTCGTTCAGATCGTCTGGCTGCGGATTCGATTCTGGAATTCTGGCGAATTTCGAAAATTCACTGACCATCTTTTCCAACTGCTGGACTTCATTGACAATGGTTTCCGTGGATTGAATCAGGGCTTCCTGATCAGAAACCTGGGGAGCATATTTTCTGCGGATGCGTTCTGCCGAAAGCTGGATCGGGGTCAGAGGATTCTTGATCTCGTGGGCAATCCTGCGCGCCACTTCCCTCCAGGCCCGGGCCCTTTCCAGACGCTGCATTTCGGTGATGTTGTTGAAGATCGAGATCATGCCGACGGGTCTTCCGTCACGATTCTTGAGCAGCAGCAGACTCGCTGAAACCATCACCGGAGCAGAGTTTTTCACCAGGTTCAGGTTACGGGAAACGAATTGTTTTTGTTCCTGCTGAAGTTCTTCAGTCATTTCCTGTAAAATCCGCAGGGAATCCGATGAAAGGACTTCCTGGAAATGTTTGCCTGAAAAATTGGTGGTTTGCAGTTGCAGCAGTTCCTTGGCCGAACGGTTGATCCCCTCGACCCTGCCGTCGATGTCCATGGAGATCACTCCGGTGGTGATATTTTCAAGCACCAACTCCACAAAACGCGTGTGTTCTTCCAGGACCTTTTTACTCTGTTTGAGAAAATCGGTGGTCTTGATCAATGCCATCCGGTTTTCCTTAAGCTCCCGGCTCATGGTATTGAAGGAATTGACCAACAATCCAAAGTCCTTATCCAGTGGCCCCCTCAATGCCACCTGATAACCAAGCTGCCCCTCGGAAACCCGTTGGGTGGCCTGGGAAAGATCCTCGATCGGCTGGACAAAACCCTGGGCCAGGTAAAATGCAATCCAGGTCGCGACAAAAATAATAAAGAGCAGCATCAACAGGAATATCACCAGAAAGTATCGCTGAACGAGTTCCCGGGATTCTGAAAAAAACAGGGAGTTCAACTGCATCTCCGCCATTTCCCTGAACCCCCCAGGGTTGTATTTCAGAGTAGGCTGAAAGACTTCCAAGACCACCTCCTGTTCGCCGATGCTGACCCTGCGCAGATGCCTGAAAAAATTCTGACCCGGCCTTTCTTCAGCAAGCCAAAGCTGTTCCTGGTTTTGGAATCGGATCCATTGTTCCTGGGAAAGCGGCGTCCAAAGTTCTTCACTGAAATTCGGTGAGAACCTTTGAAACACAATCGCCTCTGGATCTTTGTAAATGGTGATCCCTGCCTCGGATGGCGGTATTTGAAATCCCTCCGGTGCGATCGTCTTGTTGCGGACCATTTCCGTTTGCCAGAGCCACCCCTGCAGTTCGAGGTTTTTCCTCAGGTTGCTGTGTAAGGCTTCGGAAACGCTTCGCGACTGATGCAGGACGGCCTGGTGCTGGCCCTCCAGCCAGGATTCAAGGTTGTTCGCAATGAAGATGCTGGCAAAAAGATGAAATCCCATCGCAGGCAGCGAAAGGATAATGAAGGAAATGATCAGTTTGGTTTTAAGGTTGACTCCAAGAACATGCTGTTTCCTTTCATAAACCAGCTTCAGCAGATTGCGTGCAATCAGGTAAAAGACGATTGCCAAGAGGACAATGTTGATGTTGACGGCAATGAAGAGGATCAGCCTTGACTCGCCTTCTTCAAATCCTGCAAAACCCTGCTGGATGTTGAAGACGATCAAGGTGGTCAGCAGTCCGAGCAGAATCAAAATCGCCAGCAGTCGATTGCGAATGCGGGGGTCGGAGCGCAACAGTTCTCGGTATTGGTTTCGGAAACTGTAGAAGCGTGTTTTCAGCGATTCACTCATGGAATGGATACCGACTGATGAGGACGCCGTAGCCTGAACGGCTTGGATGAGGGCAGGCTACTGGTTGAGGATCGACTTGTAGTAGTCTTCCTTTTGTTTTTGATGCCCCTCTTCGAGGGTGTATTCTTCGCTATGTTTGACCAGCAACTGATCGGCTCTGAAATTTCCTCCCTGCATTTTCCCTTCGACGACCACGCCCTGGCCTTCACGGAACATATCCGGTTTGACTCCTTGATAGACTACGGGAATGAACTGCTTCCCGTCTTCGGTGATGTCGAAGGAAAGCCGGATCTCGTCTGCGTTCCAGACCACACTCCCTGATTGTACAAGTGCACCGATACGAATGGTCTGATCCTGGAAATCTGCAGGACTGGCCAAGACTTCCGCGGGAGTATAAAAGAAAACCGTCATTTCCTGCAACCCACGGAAGGAAAGGATGCTCAATGCGGCAAGGATCACGATGCCACCGATGACAAATTTGGTACGCTGTTTCATTTCAGTTCGTGTTGGTTGAATCCTCGTTTCTGAGAGCCTCAATGTTTTGCTGAAGCGTCCGTACTTTGCGCTTGATCAAAGGCACATAAAGCAAAAAGACCAAACTCCAGATGCCGTATGCTGCCACAACGTATTCATAACTTTCGGGCATCAATCCATCCTGTCCTGGGCCATCAGCTGCTTCAGTTCGTCCTGGGAGGTTTCCATCCGATATCTCAACTGCAGCAGAAACAGATAGAACAGAAGCATGGCCATCATCGTCGCCAGAAGCGGGTAGAGCAATTCATCCGGAATCGAGGGTTTGGCCATACCATCTTCAGTCTTGAAAAGCGTGGTCGGCTGATGAAGTGTCCTCCACCATTCCACGGATTTATGGATGATGGGAATATCCAGAAACCCGATGATCCCGATCACTGCCGCCAAGCGCGATTCCTTGTCACGGTCCTCGGTGGACATTCGCAGCAGGAAATACCCCATAAAAATCAGAAACAACAACAGGGTCGTCGTCAATCGAGCGTCCCAGACCCAGTAGGTTCCCCAGGTGGGACGGCCCCAAACCGCTCCGCTGATCAACACCAAGGCACAGAACAACAGTCCGATCTCGGCCGAAGATTTTGCTATCCGGTCAAACCATCAGGTCCCGTTTCCAAAGGTAGGCGATGCTAAAGGCAAAAACGATGAAGAAGGCAAGGTAGGTGACGATCACCGTCGGTACATGCAGGTACATGATTTTCTGTGAAAACCCCTGGCTCGTCTCAATCGGGGTCAACATAAAAATCCAGTAGGCACATGCTATGAGGCTGAGGATGGAACCCCATTCCAGGAACAATTTCCACCTAGAAGCCATCATCCGTCCAATCTCGATTTGATCAGTTTGTTGGCAACCCCGGGATTGGCTTTGCCCTGAGTTTGTTTCATCAATTGTCCCACAAAAAATCCAAGCACCTTGGTTTTGCCTCCCCGGTATTCCTCCACCTGGGCGGCATGCTCTTGGATCAGACCGTCAATCATCTTCAATAATTCCTGCTCATCGGAAACCTGAACCAGCCCCTTGGCTTCCACCAGTTCTTTAACGCTCTGATCCGAGTTTTGCAGATCAGGAAGAAGGTTTTTTGCCATTTTACCGCTGATGGTGCCTTCCTGGATCAATGAGATCAGTTCCGCAATCATCCCGGGTTTGATCCCCAGTTTCCTGAGACTGAGATCCTTTTCATTCATCATCCGGGTCATGTCCCCAAGGATCCAGTTGCAGGCCTGTTTCGGATCTCCTCCGGCTTCGAGAACTTCTTCAAAAAATTCCGAGGCTTCCCCGGACAGACTCAACACTTCAGCATCGTATTCACTCAGGCCGAGTTTTTCGCGGTATCGAAGTTTTCTGGCATCGGGAAGTTCCGGAAGACTCTCCCTCAATCCATCCACCCAGGCCGTGTCCAGTTCAACCACCGGCAGATCCGGATCCGGGAAATAGCGGTATTCTTCGGCTTCTTCCTTAGAACGCATGGAAAAGGTTAATTTTCGTTCCGAGTCCCAAAGCCGGGTTTCCTGGACCAGTTCGCGGCCATCCAGAATCTCTTCCCGGTGACGTTCGATTTCATAATCAATCGCTTGTTTGACAAAACGGAAGGAATTCAGATTCTTGATTTCCGTTCGGGTTCCAAACTCCTTTTGGCCTTTGGGTCGGATTGACACGTTGGCATCGCAGCGCATGTGGCCTTTTTCCATGTCACCGCTGCAGATCCCCAGGGCGGTCAGGATCGCATGCATTTTTTCCATATAGGATTTGGCCTCTTCTGAACTGGACAATTCCGGTTCGCTGACAATTTCCACCAAAGGAATTCCTGCCCGGTTGAGATCGACACTGCTGGAATCGCTGTTTTCCTGATGTAAGAGTTTCCCTGCATCCTCCTCGAGATGGATTCGGGTAATGCCGATTTGTTTCTGCCCTTCACCCGTACTGATTTCAAGGTGTCCATGTTCACAAATCGGACGCTCGTACTGGGAAATCTGGTAAGCCTTCGGGAGATCCGGATAAAAGTAATTCTTTCGTGCAAACTGCGAATCGCTCCGGATGCTGCAGTTTGTGGCCAGTCCCAACTTCACTGCATATTCGATCACTTTTTGGTTTAAAACAGGAAGGGATCCCGGCAGTCCCAAACAAACCGGGCAGGTATTTTGATTGGGAGGACAACCGAATTCTGTCGAGCAGGAACAGAAAATCCTAGACTCTGTTGCCAACTGGGCATGGATTTCCAGGCCGATTACCGTTTCAAATTCCAATGCCCTCCTCCTACTTGAAACGAGTTGATTTCACTTCGTCCCGGATTGCATCTGGTTCATCCTTTCCTCCAGATCCTTCAGTCTTTCTTTCAATTCCTCGACTTCTTCAGGATTTTGGGTTTCTTCCCTGGCAGCAGGTTTTTCCGAAGCGGTTCCGGTTGCTGGCTGAAAAGCGGCAAAAGGATTGAATACCGGAACTTTCATCTGCCGGGTTGCATCCATCCACTGGGTTGGAACCGAAAAGGTTTCCATCTGCTTTCTCACCGAATCCTGGGTATCAAGGTAGGAATCCAGCATCTTCGGGACAAAATCGGTGAAAAATTCCCCCAGCATTCCATCCCGGTTTCGGATCAACTGATGAAGAAAAGGCGCCGAAAACAGATGCGCCCCCTTGTCCTCCACAAGAATCTGCATCAAAACACTCTGGGTCAGGTCTTCCTTGCTTTTGGAATCAATGACTTCCACATCGTGACCATCTTTGATCAGTTCGACCAGTTGATCCAGGGTCAGATGGCGACTGTTGGTCGCATCATAAAGCCTGCGGTTGGTGTATTTCGTAATCCGGATCGGATCCTGGGTTGCCATCGTTGAATGGTGAAAACAGAATGTTGAAAATCTGTAACTATCTGAAAATACAAAATAGCTTTGATCTGACTTGATCTCAAGTTTATTGGATCCGCTGAAAACCGTTTATTTTAGAGAACTGGAGGGAACCGATTTTCGAAGATGGATGTTTAAGGATGCCCCTTACCTTGATCGTTGACATATTATTTTAATCGATTCTTAGCCTTTCGATGTGTGTTCCACAACAAAAGTTTAATCTTAGCCAAATATTTTTGTTGAGATAATTTTCTGATTCGTTGCATAATGCTCTGTTCCGCTTGCCGGGGTCGGAAATCGGGCATTCTGGTTCTGATTGTTTTGCGGTGAACCTTTTTGGAGAAGTATGATGAAAACTTCCATGTTCTGGTACAAATTGGCAGGAGCGGGCCTTCTGTCACTCGGTCTCTTGTTTTCAACAGGAACTACGGCACTCGCCAGTTGTCCTGCTGCAACCGTGGCAGACATGAAAGGCGTCAAAGCCGGAAAATATCCCCAGCAGTTCGAATTAAGCGAATTCGAGCGAAATGCTGGATGTAAGATGACGTTTCAGGGAAACCCTGACATCGCCAAATTGAATGCGAAAATCCGTGGAAATACGAGAAATTTACCTCCTGTTGAGCAGCGTTTGCCTTCAGAGCCCCTGATTTATGCACCCTATGACTCCATTGGGAAATACGGCGGAACACTGGATGTTCTCTCAAATGCTACCGAGGCAGGAACATCTGATTTCCTTTCGGTCCGACACGTCAACCTGGTTCGATACCTGGATGACCTGACAACCATTGTTCCTAACGTCGCCAAGGACTGGAAATGGAATTCTGATTTCACCCAGTTGACCTTTTACCTGAGAAAAGGCCACAAATGGTCTGACGGTCATCCCTTTACCGCGGAAGATGTGAAGTTCTGGTACGATCATCTCGCGCTGGATCCGAAGATCATGGAAAAGCCAAAAGATTACGTTTTGGTCGGTGGAAAGCGCATGACCGTCGAAGTGATCGATCCACAGACCGTAAGATTTAATCTTCCTGCACCCAAGCCTGGTCTTCTGGCGCACTTTGCCTTTTCATTTGCCCAGGGTTTTCAACCCAAGCATTTCCTGGGTAAATACCATCCTGACCTGAATCCGGATGCGGACAAGCTTGCCAAGCAGGCAGGTTTTGAAAACGGTCTCGCCGTCATCAAGGCCTATTACGGAAATTCAGATTGGACCGATACGCCTTCTCCGCTTCTGAATGCTCCTGACAAAGTGGCAAAGCTTCCTGCCGATGTCATTCCGACACTCGAAAGTCATATTTACATCACTGACACCACGGAAGGCCGACACCTCGTAGCCAATCCTTATTTCCATATTGTTGACACCCAGGGGAACCAGCTTCCCTACATCAACGAACAGGATGAGGTCTACAAGAATGACAACGAGATCAGGATTCTGACACTGGTCAACGGTGAGGCCGATTATAAAGCCCAGTCACTTCAATTGTCCTCGGCTCCAATGCTTTTGGAAAACCAGGAAAAGGGTGATTATACCATCTATCTCAAACCGGAAATCACGCTTTCCAACATGTCCTTCAACGTGACTCATCCCGATCTGGATAAGAGAAAAGTCTTTGCCGACCTTCGATTCCGTCAGGCGATGTCGTTGGCGATCAATCGTGATGAAATCAATGATGTCGCCTTGTTTGGACAGGGAACTCCAAAGCAGTACACCGGCTTCTCACCACTGCCTGATTTTGTTGATAAGAAGTGGGAAAGCTACATGATCGATTATAATCCAGGAAAGGCAAAATCCCTCCTCGATCAAATCGGCATGAAAGACAATGACGGTGATGGCTTCCGTGAGCTTCCAAGCGGTAAAAAACTGGTTCTGAATATGAATTTCTCAACCCAAGGCATCGATCCTCAAATTGTGGAAATGGTCGGTCAAAACTGGGCGGAAGTTGGAATTCAGACCACCGTTAAAGAGGTGACACCGGATGAATACCGTTCCGCCCAATCCTCCAACCAACTGGATGTCGGAATGTGGCGTTCAAGCCAGCCTCTGAGTATCGTGATGGGGAACAACGAACTCTGGGTTCCTCCCTTTGAAAACTATTTCGGCCATCGAACCGGCATGCTCTGGGCAGAATATGTCGACTCCAACGGAAGCAAAGGGGTCAAGCCTCCTGCTTACGTCATGCAGTTGATTGATGACGTCAATGCCTTCCAATCTTCACCGATCGGTTCTGCCGAATTCAAAAGGTTGGGGCAGAGGATGGTCAAGAACATGACAGAAAATCTGCTCAAGATCGGGATCGCGCAAAAACCCGCCCCGATTTATCGCAAAAATTCACTCAAGAATTTCGTCGAGTTCAAAACCCACTCCTATGAGTACTATCGCACCTATCCCTATCGTGCGACCCAGTGGTACCTAGACGAATAAGATTTTCTCACCCTTTATTTGAACCGGATGTATTTTTGCGTCCGGTTCATCTACAGCCTCTGTTGCGGCTGATATGATCAAATTTTTACAATTCATTATGATTCGTGCGGTGATGTCGATTGTGACATTGCTGATCGTCTCTTTCATTGTCTTTTCCATGATGGAACTGGTTCCGGGCAACTGCGCGGAACGTTACATCGCATTCAAAAACACCCAGGGACAAAACATCACCATCGAGGATATTCAGGCTGAGGAGAGACGATTGGGTTTGGACAAACCTTACCTGATCCGTGCGTTCACATGGATGGGGAATGTTTTCTTTCAGGGTAAATTCGGGGACAGCTGTATTTTGAGGCTCAACATCAATCATTTGTTGAGCGACAAAATCTGGCTGAGCCTCGGCATGAGTATCGGTGCCCTCTTGTTATCCTATCTTCTTGCAGTACCGATAGGCATCTATTCTGCCGTTTCCAGGAATCCGATTGCTAATAATACGGTCCGCTTCATCAGTTATCTCGGATTGGCCCTGCCGTCCTTTCTCTTTGCATTGATGATCATGTTGTTTACGACGGTTTATTTTGGAGAATCGATGTCGGGTTTGTTTTCCAAGGAGTACCGTGACGCAGCCTGGTCCTATGCGAAATTCATGGATTTTCTTTCCAGAGCCTGGTTACCGATTTTGATCCTGGGCTGGGCGGCAACCGCATTTGCTTTGCAAACGGTGAGGGCGTTGATGCTGGATGAAATCGACAAACTCTATGTCACCGCCGCCAGAGCCAGGGGAATCTTCGGACGCAATCTGCTTTGGCGTTATCCGGCGAGGCATTCCTTGGGACCTGTGATCAATTCCATCGGTTTTGACCTGAACCGGATTTTCAGCGAACTTCCGGTGGTGGCACTGATCATGACCCTCACGGAAATGGGATCTTTATTGATTGATGCACTGGCATTTTCCAACGACCAGCAGTTGGCAGGAGCGATCCTGGTGATCCTGACTGCCACCATCGTGCTCATCAATTTCATTACAGACATCATCCTTGCTCTGATGGACCCAAGGGTCCGGCAAGGATTGTTAGGATAGTCCATGGGATTCTTTTTCAACAAAAACAAAAAAAGCGACCAGCAACTGAAAGAAGCCTATTTCACAGCTTCTCAAGTTGAACTGATCCGGTCCCGTTTTAAAAGCAACAAAACCGCAATGGTTGCAGGATGGATCTTGACCATCCTGATTCTCATGGGTTTTTTCAGTGAGTTCCTCTCTCCCTACCAACCCACCATGGCAGGTCGTGATAAAAAATATGAGAACGGCCCGCCTCAGATCCCCAAATTTTGGGATGAAAACGGATTTTCATTCAGGCCTTTCATTTATGGCACCAAGAGGGAACGTTCCATCAAAACCAATTTCCGTTGGGTGGTTACCGTAGACCGTGAAGACCGACGTTACCTCAGATTTTTTGTTGATGGCTGGGAATACAGCTATATCGACCTGGAGTGGGATCTGCCGGGAGAATTTTTTGATGTCGATGTCCAAGCCCTGACATTCAGTACCCACCTTTTTGGGGTGGATAAAGGAGGGATCCATCTATTTGGAACCGATAAAAGCGGAAAGGATATTTATTCCCGAACTCTCTTGGCGATTTTCACTTCACTCAAATGCGGGGTTCTTGGGGTTTTTATTGCTTTCGTCCTTGCATTGATCATCGGAGGCATCTCGGGCTATTACGGAGGTTGGCTTGATTCGTTTCTGCAAATGGTCACCGATGCCATTCGAACCGTTCCCCAGGTTCCTCTTTTCATGGCCTTGGCCGCTTTTCTCCCCCAGGAATGGAGTGCAGAAGCCGTATTTTTTGTGATTGCCACCATCTTGGGTTTCATCGGATGGCCTACCCTGGCTCGAAGGATCCGCACCCATGTTCTCAGTGAACGCAGTCAGGACTACATTCTTGCAGCCCAACTTTGCGGTGCTTCTTCAGGACACATCATTCGCAGGCATTTGCTTCCCAGTTTTACCAGTTACATCATCATCGACCTGATGATCACTTTCCCCTATATGGTCCGCCTGGAAACCGCATTGAGTTTCATCGGATTGGGTTTGATTGACCCGGTCAGTTCCCTGGGATCCCTGATGCAGAATGTATCCAAAGCTGACGTGCTGCTGAACTATCAATGGTATTTCATTCCGGTTCTTTTCTTTATCACCTTCATCCTGGCTGTGGTTTTTGTCGGAGACGGGTTGAGAGACGCGGCTGATCCGAACATGATCAAAAAGAAATGAGCCTGCTTTCCGTAGAAAATCTGGAAGTCCTTTTCAATACCGATGACGGGGTAATCACCGCAGTGGACAAGATCGGTTTTGAACTTGAAGAGGGAGAAGTGCTTGGGTTGGTGGGAGAATCCGGTTCAGGCAAATCCGTGACGGCAAAGTCCTTGATGCAGTTGAACCCCCTAAACACCTTTTACGGGAAAAACAGCAGTATCCGCCTCAAACTCGGTGTTGGGGAACTGGATGTCTTGAGATTGAAAAGTTCCAAAGAACTTGTTGTGGTCCGTGGTGGTGCGATTTCGATGATTTTCCAGGAACCGATGGCCAGTTTTGCTCCGGCCATCACCATTGGTTCACAGATGGTCGAACAACTGATGATCCACACTTCTTTGTCGCGTTCAGCAGCCCAGGAACTTTCCATCGAAATGCTCCAAAGAGTTGGTATTTCGGAGGCTGATAAACGGTTCCACCAATATGCTTTTGAACTCTCCGGGGGAATGCGCCAGCGTGCGATGATTGCTATGGCACTCTCCACCAAACCCAAGATCCTGATTGCGGATGAACCAACCACGGCCCTGGATGTCACCATTCAGGCCCAGGTCCTCGACCTGATGAAGGACCTGATTCAGGAATTTGGAATGGCGATCCTCTTCATCACCCATGATCTTGGGGTGATTGCCCAGGTTGCAGACCGGGTAGCAGTGATGTACCTCGGGCGCATTGTGGAAAGCGGCCCCGTCAAGCAGGTGCTTCACTCTCCCGCTCATCCCTATACCCGCAGTTTGCTCAATTCGCTTCCCAAACTGGATGCTCTGGATGAACCCCTGACGCCAATCCCCGGTGACATCCCGAGCCCGTTGGAACGCCCTCCAGGATGTGTCTTTCACACCCGTTGTCCAGAAGCCATTGCAGGCAAGTGTTCCAGCGAAATACCGATCAGCGTCAATGTCGAACCCGGTCACCAGTCCGCCTGTTTCCTGAACGAATCTCCCGTGGAAAAAACAGCATGAGCAATCAACCGCTGGTTGAGGTCGAAAACCTTAACGTCGATTTTCCCCTGGGACGTTCGCTGCTTGGCAAACCACCGATGCTGAGGGCAGTGAATGATGTCTCGCTGAAAATCATGCCCCAAACCTTTTTTGGACTGGTTGGAGAATCAGGATCCGGGAAAACAACCTTAGGACGCGCGATGCTTCGTGCGGCTCCCATCACATCAGGTACGATTTCCTTCAATCATGGAAATACCAAATACGATGTTGGGGCGATGTCCAAAATGGAATTAAAGGAATATCGAAAAAAGGCTCAGTTGATTTTTCAGGATCCCTATGCGGCCCTGAATCCGAGAATGACCGTCAGGGATATCATTGCGGAACCCCTGGAAGTGATGGAACTCGTTCAAACCCGTGAGGAAGCAGATCAAAAGGTTCGTGAGATTGCATCCAAATGCAGGCTCAACCTTGAGCATCTCCGGCGTTTTCCCCATGCTTTTTCAGGAGGACAGCGACAAAGGATCTCGATTGCCAGAACGCTGGTCTGCAGCCCCAATTTCGTGGTTGCAGATGAAAGCGTGGCCGCTCTTGATGTTTCCATCCAGGCGGACATCCTCAACCTGCTCAAGTCCCTCCAGAACAATCTCGGGCTGACCTTTCTTTTCATCAGCCATGATCTGAGCGTGGTGGCCCACATCTGTGACACCGTTGCAGTGATGTACCTTGGAACCATCGTCGAATCAGCACCAACCCGTTCCCTGTTTACCCAACCCAAACATCCCTACACCAAGGCACTGCTGTCGGCGATCCCGACGCTGAATCCGGAAGACCGGGGAAAAGCCCAGAAACTTGAAGGAGAAATTCCCAGTCCGGTCAATCCTCCCTCAGGATGCCGATTTCACACCCGTTGCCCGGTGGCGGAAGATCGTTGCCGAAAAGAAGTCCCTCAATGGCGGGAATCCAGCCCAGGACACTCCGTGGCCTGCCATTTGGTGGGGTGAGGAAAAAAGTTTTTAAAAGAGTAATTGTTCAGAATTCTGAATTTTTTTCTTCCTGATCGAACAAATCCATCGCTGCTTTTTCAACCCTTGCTGCTTCTGAGCCTGATATTTCATTGATCATTGGTTGAAGAGGACCTGTTTCTGCGAGGTTCGTCATTTTTACAGCAGCATGAAGAACTCTAACGGGATTAATTTCGTTCCTCAATCCCTCTAATACCTCAAATTTTCGGCGAATACTCTCAACACGCGACATGTCTTCTTTTTGGAGTGCTTTGAGCATCTTGGTTGATAGTCCTGGAGCTATACAAACACAACCTGAAGTAAAACTCTTCAAATCAAACTGTATTTTGTGAATCGGAACAGGCTGTTCTCCCATTCCACTCACGATTCGATCATTTCCCAAATTCTTTACCAATTCTTCAAGAAAAGGATCTTGCGAAGGGTCTTTTCGAACAATGGCGTATTTTATAAAAGATAATAATCCTTCCTCCATCAAAGTTGAGGCTTCATTTATACCGATATATCCATCGTTTTTGATATATAAAACAACTGGTTTACCAAAATAATCGACAAAACGCCTAATCCCATTGGCTATTCCAACTGAAGTTGTCATGTCTCTGGTTGGTAAAATCATCACAGTAGGAAAATCATATTGCTTAAGGATTTTTGCTTGGTCCATCATTGCACCATAAAACGGACCAACCGATGGAATCATCAGAGAGTCGTCAGAACTGAATTCTGTCATCATTTCTAATACATCCTTGAAGTCTCTGGAAGAAAGATGGTACATCACGGCATTGCCACCATAGAGAAACGTTCTCACACCTCCTTTCCTTAAGTGTTCAACAATTTTTCTATTCTCAGTAATAGAAATCCCGCCCTCAACTGTTCTTGCAAGGGGTGGAACAGAAATCACAGAATTTGTTAATTGCTCAGGAGTAATATTTTGTGTATTCATCACTTAGATTTGCTGATAAGTGTATAAATTTTAATTTTTTTACCAATTCCACATTGTTCCATCTTCGAGTCGGTTTACCGGTAAATAGGCTCGCTGGTAGGGGTATTTTGCTGCAAGTTTTTCATCAAGATCAACCC
>LNZD02000044.1 GCA_001469005.2 SAR324 cluster bacterium lautmerah10 | reverse complement strand
ACCTTGGTTCCAACAACTACGCCAGTTGGGCCTTTGACAATCAGAATTTACTTTACACGACTTTTACACGGTCTAAAGTTCAGGTCGCGATCCAACCTTCCAAAAGACTTAGGGCAAGCATCCTCTCTTTTCCTGAAGGGACTCAACCCCAGGGAGGTACCTGGTCTCCTAGAGGGGATTCCATCCTGATCACCCTGATGACTAAAGGAAATTCCGATATCTATAATTATCATTTAAAAACCCGAAAACTGGACAGGATCATTGCATGGAAAAGTCTGGAAACTTCACCTTCCTGGTCCAAAGACGCTTCTTCCATAGTTTTTGTATCCGACAGTGTGCGGTTTCAGCAGCCACAAATTTATATCCATGACACCAAAAACAAAAAAACCAGGAGGATCACTTTCAGAGGCAAATACAACAGTTCCCCTCGCTGGTCACCAGATGGGACCCAAATCATTTATGAAGGAAAACGAAAGGGTTATTTCCAGATTTTCAAATACACCCTTTCCACCAATCGCCATCTTCAGCTCACCTTTGGTCGTTTCAACAGCGAGAAACCGGACTGGTCTCCAAATGGGAAGCAGATCGTTTTTTCATCAAACCGGGATGGACTTTCAAAATTATTCCTAACTTCGGTGCATGGAGGGAGGATGATTCGACTGACCACCAACCCCAAATCGGTTATCGAAACCAATCCTGTTTGGAGTAAGTGAAAATCATGGTTTTTATACGCTGGAGCCTTTCCATTTTCTTGTGTGTCGTTTTATCCCCTGCTTTTGCCCAGCAAACCAGTGGAGGGCTTGATGAACTTCGTGAAAGCCTCGAACGCCAAGATGCCAGAATCCGCAGGATGCAGGTTCTTTTGGCAGAACAAAATGCCAGGCAAGATGGAATCGAACAGTCTCAGCCTCCCCTTGATCTGATCGAATCGCTCTATGCGGAACTGAATCAGATGCAAGAGGAACTCCAGAATCTCCAACCAAGAATCAAGGGCTTAGAAGAGCAACTGGAGCAGCAAAATGAAGGAATCCTTGAAGCAAGAAAAGAACCGCTCAAACTTGGAATGTTGGCATTAATGGCAGGCAATCCAGATTCTGCAGCGGAATATTTCAAACCTTTTCTGGCGGAAGAGGCCGAGCCTCAAATTCGAAACAATCTCATGATGGCTCTTGCCAATTCCTACCTTGCTCAGGGTTTTGCCGAGCAGGCAGCATCCTATTACGGAACCGTGATAGGGCTTCCTGAGAAGGGCAGGCATTATCCTCTGGCGTTGTATTCCCTGGGTAAAGCATTTGAGTTACTGGGTGAAATTCAAAAAAGGGACGTTGTCTGGAGGGAACTTGAAGTTAATTTTTCGGAACATCCCATGACCTTTCAGGCACAGTTGTCGCAGAAGAAAACTATGAAAGAACAAATTTCTGAAGGATTAAGCGGGAACCTTGAATTGACCGAAAAATCTGAAGAAGCAAGCGTGCTTGAAAACTGAAGATGGCATCAGCAAAACCACCCGAAAAAGTCATTCCGGTGACACATGCCAAGCCCTGGCTGGAGGAGAAACTGCGTCATGTTGAATTAAAACTTGCTGCAGTTGAGGATTTCGAAAAGATCTCCATTGAAGAAGGATTTCGGGAAAGAATGTTGGTTTTGGCCAAACATCGTAATGAATACACAAAACAACTTGAGTCTCTGAATCAGGAATTCAGTGAACTCTTCCGGGATTATGCGGGTTTTGAAAATCCCCCCGTGCTGGAATCCCATCCAGTCCTTGAAAAAATCAAGAAATCCTTATGGATTCCTGCTACCGAAAATCAGTATCTACTCGGCAGCCTGGACCTGGAAGAAGATGGATACAGCAGGATCCGCGATTGGTGCAATCAACTGGAGATGTTGGAAAGAAATGTTATCCGCACGAATGAAGTCATTCATGAATTTTTCCAGGAACGTCACCAACGACATGAAGGGGTGGAAATGGACCAATTGGAACTGGTCCTCGAACAGCAGAAGGTGTTGATTCAGGAATCCCTCAAACTTCAACAGGAAAACCAGAAACAGATCAAACAAGATCAGCGCCTGTTGATGCAGCAGAAAAAAATGATCAGCACCCAACAAAACGACATCAAAAAGAAAGAGATCGAACTGGAGTCAAAACGACAGAAGCTTGCAGAAGATCAGGCCTTGTTCATGGCGCGTGAGCAGAGCCTCGTTCAGGGAGAAACCCAACTGGAACAAAAAAAAGAATTACTCAACGAGGTTTCAGAATTAATTCGTACCCAGTCCCAGCTTTTATCAGAACAAGTCTTAAGGTTGGAAACACTGAATCAGCAATTAGAAATGAATACCTCTTCCCCGGAAGAAAAGTTCAATTCTCCAAATCAAGAAGACTTCGAATTCCTTCTGGACCACCATCAGCAATTAATCAGTCAGCAGAAAGATCTGCTTGAAAGTGTTCAACTCACTGGAGAGCGGCTTGATCAGGATAAGAACTGGATCAAAAGTCTGCTTAAGGGATTGCTGGACCAGCAGGAAAAATTTCAGCACCTCGAAGACCGGATGCGTGAAAGAGAGAAGGATTCCATGATCCGTAAAGAAGCCGATCTTCAACATGAGCGGGGCTGGATTAAGGTTGAAAAAGCAAAACTTCGAAAATCGGAAATTCAGGAATCAAAGAGAAAACAACCCGTTTCCGAGTCAATTTTCTGAACTCCTTCCAAAATTCCAGGAGATTCCAATTTTCTGAATCTTTTCCCTGTTTCCCATGAAACCCCAAAGACTGGTGTTGAAAATCGGCACCAATGTTCTTCAGCGGCCCAACGGTAAGCTGGATTACAACCAGATCAGCGAATTCACCCAACTGGTTGCAGAAATTCGCTCTCAAAAACATGAAGTGCTGATCATCAGTTCCGGTGCGGTTGGAGCAGGACGCGAACTTTGTGAATTTGATTCAGCAGATAATCCCCTGATCCAAAAACAAATCCTGGCCTCAGTCGGGCAGGCGAGGCTGATGCAGATCTACACCGATTTTCTTCGGGAACATCATCTTACCATTGCCCAGGTTCTACTCACACGGGCAGATTTCGGAAATCGGGCCTCCTACCTTAACATCCGAAACACCCTGACCCATTTGCTTGAAGCAGGGATTGTCCCGATCATCAACGAAAATGACGTGGTGGCAACAGAAGAACTGACTCTGAATTTTGGCGATAACGACTGGCTTGCCGTATACGTCGCGGGTTTGGTGGATGCGAACCGTTTGTTTTACCTCACCATAGCCCCGGGATTATTGAAGTTATCTGATAAAAATGGAACAGGGGAAATCATCCCGGAAATTCGAGAATTGAATCAGGAGGTACTGGATCATTGTTTTCCTAACCAGAGTGTCGGAGGACGTGGAGGAATGGAGAGCAAAGCACGGGCAGCCGGCCTTGCAATGAATTTCGGAATCGATTGCCACATCCTGGATGGGAAGGAACCTACTTCGGTGATGGACGTTCTTTCCGGGAAAAAGCGCGGCACCCACTTCGTCGCAGGAGATAAAAAACCCGCCAGCTATCAAAAATGGCTTGCTGCCGGGGCATTAAGCCAGGGGCGTGTGAAAATTGATTCAGGAGCAGAAAAAGCCCTCATCGTTCATAAAAAAAGCCTGCTGATCCAGGGAATCACTGAGGTAGAAGGCCACTTCGAAAGCAAAGAGATGGTGGAACTCTGCAATTCTGATGGAAAAAGGATCGGGGTTGGACGCTGCCATCTTTCTTCGGAAGAATTAAAACAATTTCTCGAAAACAAAAAGCAGATCAGTTCAGAGAAACTTCGTAACCAAAAAGCCATCATCCATCGCGACCACCTTTACCTGGAGTAACCCATGACCGTTAGTTCCTCACCCCATAATCCCAGTAACAGTGTTATTGTACGGCTCAGACTTTTTAATGAAGTCGGCGTGCTCAACCGTGTGACCCAGAAAATTTCAGATCTTGGAGGAAACATTGGGGCAATTGACATTGTCCGTCCTGAGCCCGATGCCCTGATTCGGGACATCACCATATTCACCCACAATCCGGAACATGGTGAAAAACTGGTCGAGGGATTAAGGGAAATTGAGGATGTAGAATTCATCAATTTTTCCGACCGGACTTTCCTGGCCCACCTTCAGGGGAAAATCGAAATCAATAACCGACTCCCGCTCAGTACCCGTGATGACCTGTCCATTGCTTACACCCCTGGAGTCGCGAGAGTATGCACGGAAATCCATAAAAATCCTGAAAATGCCTATAAGTTGACCATCAAAGGCAACACGGTTGCGGTGGTCACGGATGGAACTGCAGTACTGGGTCTGGGAGATATCGGCCCCAAAGCGGCGATGCCCGTGATGGAAGGAAAAGCGATGCTTTTCAAACAGTTTGCAGACATCGATGCCTGGCCGATCTGCCTCGACACTACAGACACCGAAGAAATCATTTCCATCGTCAAAGCCCTGGCTCCAGGCTTTGGAGGAATCAATTTGGAGGACATTTCAGCACCACGTTGTTTCGAAATCGAGGAACGGCTCCGCAACGAACTCGACATCCCTGTTTTTCATGATGATCAGCATGGCACGGCTGTGGTGACGACGGCCGCCTTGATCAACGCTCTCAAACTCGTTCGGAAAAAACCCAAGGACATCAAGGTGGTTGTTTCAGGTGCAGGAGCAGCAGGAACTGCCTGTTCAAAAATGATCATGCATTTGGGAGTCAAAAATCTGATCGGATGTGACAGTAAAGGGGCCATTCATAATCAACGGACCGATATCAATCAAAGTAAACGATGGTTTGCTGATAACGCCAACCCGGATCAGGAACAAGGATCTTTGAAAGAGGTTCTCAAAGGTGCAGATGTTTTTGTCGGGGTTTCCGCACCGAATATCCTGGATGCTGGAGACATCCGAAATATGGAGAAGGACGCTATCGTCTTTGCCATGGCGAACCCCGATCCGGAGATTCTTCCGGAGGATGCCAGGCCGGTTGCTGCAGTGGTTGCAACGGGTAGAAGTGATTACCCGAACCAGATCAACAATGTACTTTGCTTTCCGGGGATCTTTCGGGGGGCACTTGATTGCAGGGCAAAAACAATCACCGAAGAAATGAAACTCGCTGCATCCCATGCGATTGCGGAAACCTTGGATGAACAGCATCTCAATCCGGATTACATCATTCCAACGGTATTTGACAAAAGCGTGACTCCCAAGATTGCTGCCGCGATTGCGGAATGTCATGCCAATGAAACTTAAAAATCACTTTTCTCAATTGATTTAGGAAAAGACAAGCATGCTGGAAAAATTGAAAGACAAAGGATATCTGGTTTTGGATGGAGCGATGGGTTCCAATCTGTTTTTGCTCGGACTGATCTCCGGAGATTCCCCTGAGGCTTGGAATCTTGAGCATCCTGATCGGGTGAAAAAGGTACATCAGGCTTTCGTTCAGGCGGGTTCTGATATCATCCTTACCAATACCTTTGGAGGAAACCGTCATCGCCTGAAATTACATCAACTTGAAAATCAGGTTGTTGAAGTGAATCGGGCTGCTGTCAAGCTGGCAAGGGAATGCGCTGGAGATTCGGTAATGGTTGCAGGCTCGATGGGCCCCACAGGAGAGATCATCGAACCTCTCGGAAGCCTGTCAGTGAAAGATGCCGAAGACGCTTTCCTCGAGCAGGCCACTGGACTCGCTGAAGCAGGAGCCGATTTGATCTGGATTGAAACCATGTCCGACCTCAACGAACTTCAGGCAGCCTGCAACGCTGCTTCCAAAACGGGGTTGCCTTTTGCGGCTACCATGTCTTTTGATACCGCAGGAAGCACCATGATGGGGGTTTCTCCGGCACAATTCGTTGAGTTCATGAAGAATATCCCAGCCTCAGCGTATGGAGCCAACTGTGGTGTTGGTCCCGATCAGTTGCTTCAAACGATTGGTGAAATGAAAAATGCCGGAGGAAAGAATCTGATCGCCAAAGGAAACTGTGGGATTCCGGTTTTTCAGGAAGGTGAAATCCGCTATACCGGCACCGAACACGTCATGGCCAACTATGCTACTGAAGTCAGAAATCTTGGAGCAGAACTGATCGGAGGGTGCTGCGGTACCACAGACGCTCACCTGCATGCCATGACCCACGAGCTCGAAACTCAACCCTACCAGCCCACCAAACTGGAAATAAACCCACAAAGCGATGAAAAACCGAAAAGCAGTAGACAAAGACGTCGAAGAAGAAGTTCCTGACTCCGATTAATCGCTTATCAATCTGTGAAACATGACCGGTGATAAACCTTATAAAGATGGCTGTGCTTTTACCGGGGACAAATATTGGCCGATTGCTGAGGCAAAAATTCCGATTCTGGACTGGGGATTTCTCAGGTCAGATGCCAATCAGGATACGGTCTCTGTTTGGAATGGCATGTTCTTCCGGCTTGAGGATCATCTTGATCGATTCCTGAAAAACAACGAAAAACTGCGTTTCAGCATTTCACAGAATCGTCAGACAATCCGTCAGATTTTATTTGAGCTGGTTCGTAGATGCGGGTTCCAGAATGCCTATGTGCAAATGCTGGTCACCCGGGGAAGACCGCCGATTGGCAGCAGGGACTTACGATTGTGTGAAAACCGTTTCCATGCCTTCTGCCTGCCCTACATCTGGTTGGCACCGGAAGAAATCCGAAATCGCGGGCTGAACGCTCACATCAGCAACATCCAAAGGATACCATCAAAATCCGTAGACCCGACCATCAAACACTACCACTGGCTCGATTTTCAAATGGGGCTTTTCGAGGCCTATGATGCCGGCACGGAAACGGTGATTCTCACCGATTCTCAAGGGAATATCGCCGAGGGCCCCGGATTCAATGTCTTCATGGCAAAAGACGGAGTCCTTTTCACACCCTCATCCGGGGTGCTTGAAGGCATGACCCGGCGAACTGTGTTTGAATTGTGCGAGATGGAAGGCTTCGAATGCCATGAAACCACAATCTCTCCCAAAACATTGCATTCTGCAGATGAAGTGTTTCTATCCAGTACCGCTGGTGGACTGGTCCCCGTCACCCGTCTGGACAATGTTCCCGTCAGTTCAGGAAGTGTCGGGAAAATGACCCTTCAACTCAATCAAAGCTACTGGAACAAACGCCTTGAGGGTTGGCATGGAACTCCAGTCGATGATGAAAATTGAATCGAGTTCGCCGAAGGATGCATGTGTGCGCTAATTTCAAAACAACTTAAAAGGAAAGGTTATTTCTTTACCCAAAGAAACCTGAAGGTTCATGAAAAGAATGATGGAATTTCCATTTTCTTCCTTGCCCTGTTGAAGCCTCATGCTAATTTATGCCAACAGCTTTATTCGTGCTGTCTCTTCAGTAACCCTGAACAGAAAGGAGGTGATCAATGGTTTCTAATCAACATGCTCACCGTCCTTCAGAATCATTCTGAAAAGGGCGTGAACAGGTTCACCTCCCCTGCATCAGGGGAGGTATTCAAATTTCCTCCCACCAGCGGTTTTCATCCAGATTGAAATAATCCAACGCGGTTCCCACAAAACTATGTTGGGCGACCTGGTCAACCTCACCGGGATGAGGGTTAACATTGATCACCAACGCACCGGAATCTCTTGCTTCCTGAGCTAACCAGACCGGGGTGTGAATGATCCCTGCGGTTCCTATCACAAGTAAGATTTCACAATTTCTGCAGGCCTGAATCGATTCCTCCAAAGGATAATCTTCATAACTTTCCCCGATGAAACAAACATTCGGACGCCATCCTTGTAGTTCATCTTCCGACGGAGGATTCTCAACCCACGTTTCAGGGAGATGACGAAGTTCCCGGGTTTTCATGTTCCGCATTTCACGGATGCTTCCATGGATTTCCAAAACCTTCAGACTTCCGGCTTTGCGATGGAGGCCAGAAACATTCTGGGTTATCAGTCCGAGAAATTGTTCTTCCAACTTTTCTTCCATTGCCGCCAACAGCCGATGGGATTGCGCGGGTGAGGTGTCATGATAACTGACGAATCGTTTCAGATACCATTGCCACTGCCGAATCGGCTCATTCTGCAATGCCTCCATGGAAGCCAGATAAGACGCCTCCTGATCTTCGTAATAGCCTTTTTCTCCCCGAAAAGTTGGCAATCCCGCTTCTGCGTCGATGCCGGAACCCGTAATCACCGCCAGTTTCCTTCCTGATTCGATGAGACTTGAGGCGTGGTATTCTTTTGGGAATTGATCACTCATTTTTCAGAATTGATGGAATGGGTGATAATGGGATGATCAACATTTTATTATCATAACATAAAAAACTTCCTCCAATATGGAATCCCTCCCATTTAAATCGCCAGAAACATTTATTGACTTCACTTTAATCCATCATCCGGCGAAGATCTCCCCCGTTTAAAAAATCGAGATTTCTTCTTTGCTCCTGCTCAAATCAATTCAAATATGCCCACAGCACTCGTCCAGGGAAGTATTGCAATCCAGTATGTTCACCTGCTTAGAAAAAATCTCCCACTGCATTGGGAAATCCTGACCTGGG
>LNZD02000043.1 GCA_001469005.2 SAR324 cluster bacterium lautmerah10 | reverse complement strand
TAACCGATTAATAAAAGTGCAACAAGGAGCAACATGGAGTTTTTTGGATCACAAATCACAGCAGTGACATGGAAGACAATGAAGATCCAAATATTTCACTCAATTGAATAATTCTTTAGATTTATTTTGGGGGGAATCGTTTTGTTCAGAGAAGGATATCCTCAATTTCCGTTTTTTCTTTCAGGATTTTATTCTTTAATTCTTGGTGTTCCTCACAATTTTCAAGAACCCATTCCGCAGTCTTGATCACCACTCCCCATTTGAATTTTCCAGGAATTCTTTCCGGGTTCATATAGCGTTCCATCATGTAGGCCCGATAGGTGGTTCCGTTCAGAGTGGCATGCCAAAGACCACTATCGAGAGCAAGGGATGTGTAATTATTTCCTGTCGCGTATTCATAGTATTTCACAGACAAATTCAACAAATTACAGAGCTTTTGTCTTAACAATTCATTTGGGTCGATCTCTTCCGTTGATTCAGAATCCCCATTTACCTGGGAAAATCTTGTTAAAACAGGTTCGGTTTCTTGTTCACTGGTTTCTGCAGGAATCATGATGACAATGTATTCATCCTGTTCCTGGAGTTCCACACGGTTGCTTCGGACACTCATTTTTATTCGTTTGCCTGAAACATCACGAAGGCTGATTTCAGAATGTTTGTCTTTAAATTCAAATTCTTCCAAACCCAGAAGTTCCTTCATCTGCTTTCCTTGAGCCTGACTTTGAGAAAATCCAAACATCCTTTGGAATTCCTTATTGATTTGCAGAATCGTCCCCTGAGCATCCACCATGGCAAGGGATATATTGAGGTCATCAAGAATACGGTTGACCCTTAGCCGTTCAGCACGTTCTTTCTTTTCCCGCTCCTGCAGCATTTCCATTTCTTCTTGCATTATTTGTTGCTTAGAAATGCGCAGTTGGGAATTGATTCTGACTCTTAACTCTTCGGCAGAATAAGGCTTGATCAAATAATCGTTTGCTCCAAGTTGAATCGACTTCCGAGTAACATGCTCCTGTTGATTGGCAGTAATGACGATGATCGGCAACTGACTCTGAAGATAATTGCTTCGGATCACTTTGATCACTTCATATCCATCCACCCCAGGCATCATGAGGTCGAGGAGGATCAAGTCCGGGTCATCCTGATTCAGACTTTCCAGTGCCTGGTTGCCATCCTGATAACAGAGGAGTTCATAATTCATCCCTTCAAGGTGGTTTTCTACCAGGCGCAAATTGAGGGGTTCATCATCAACCACCAGGATTTTAGCGTTAGGGGGATCCTCTTGTGATGAATCTTTTGAAGCATTTGCTGCTTTATCATCTAAACCAGAACTTTGTTGTGCAAGTAATTCTTGCGTTTCAATTGGAACTTCGGTTTGTTCGAGCAAAGATTCCGTTTCACTGACCAAAGGAAGTAAAATCCTGATCCGGGTGCCTTGATTCTCCTGACTGAAAACTTCAAATGTTCCATTCTGTTTTTCAATAAGATAACGAGAAAGGCTCAGCCCCAAACCCTGGCCAGGGGTCGTAAATGTATTGCTTCCCCGTTGATAATCCTTCATCACCTGGTCCAGTTCTTTTTCGGGGATCCCAACCCCGGTATCGCTTAGGTTTATTTCTAGGAAGTCCTCCATCTGTTTAGCGCTGATACTGACTCCCCCCTGATGTGTGTATTTAACTGCATTTCCAATCAAATTGATGAGAACTTGTTGAAGCCTTTGAGGATCAACCATGATTCGAGGTAAATCTTCTCCAACATCTTCCCGCCAAGATAGCCCTTTGTTTTTAAAATCCATTTCCAGGACAGGTTTTACCAATTCCAGGATGGGTTGGAACTTTTCAGGATTGAGATTGATTTCCAGGTCAGATTCCCTGATCCGGGTGAAATCATTCAAATCCCTGATCAGCCGTGACATCCGCGAGGCACTGTGAACGATCCAGTTCAATTTTTCCTGCTGGAAGCGAGTCAACTCTCTGGAGGATTCCAAAAGGTTCTCCCCGAAACCTATGATCGCATTAAGCGGAGTTCTTAATTCATGAGAGGTTCTTTCCAAAAAAAGATCCTTGTAACGATCCACTTCTCTCAATTGTTCATTTTTCTGGTCGAGTTCAAGCGCCAACATTTTTAAACGTTGTTCCCGTTTTAAATAAAGCAGATGCGTGAGGAAAATCGGGACAGCAATCCTGAGATTTGGATCCCAGATCCAATATTCCGGATCAAGAACTCCTTGGATTACACTCATTGAAGGGATGAGTGGGAAATAAACCAAAACCATAATAATGGTTATGAACCGATACTCCGGATTGCTTTTCCATGAACCGATGAGTATGGAAAGAAAAATTATAGTATAAATTAACACCAACAAAGTCATTAACTGCCAAGCGATTTGAGAAGGGTAGACCAAATGGAATAGAAAAGAAGTAAACAGAATTAAAACAGTAATCTTAATATACTTTTGAAATTTAAAACTGATCAGTTCTTTAGCAATAACTAAAAGATAGATCGAAGGACTAATGAACGGATTTAAACTGAAAATTCTAAAATACATGACGGTATCAAAATCAAATCCCAGATAATTGAATATTTTAAGTTCAAAAACTACTCCTAAAAACGCAGTTGACAATAGTAAAAACAACATCAATTGAAGCGTATCTTTTGTGCCTGCGAGAAAAACCAGAATCAGTGCCATAAAAAACGCACCCATGACTGCTGAAAATATCAGGACCCGCCTTTGGGTCAAAGTCTGATATTCCTCTTCAGAAAAAAAAGTGTTTTGTAGCAAATGGAATCCATATTCCTGATCCACCAGAAGGAACATGATTCCTGATTCAGATTTTGGGAGGAGATAAGCCGGTTGGATACCAAAAGTGTTTTGTAACGGAGATTTGTTTTCAAAATAACCGTAAGTATTTTTCAAGTATGCTCGGAACTTAACAAGATGTATCGATTTTAATTCATAGACATAATTTTGTGATTTCGGATAAGGATCTATCCGTATCCAGATATTCCCGGGATTCCCTAAAATCTCTGATGGAGTTGAACGTCCCCAAGGCTGGAAAAACATTTCGTGTTTGTCGACTTCTTCGACCGTCAACTGACGTGACGAATCAACGAAATACTGCACTTTGGGAGGAATGATTTCTGTCTCACCCTGGATGATTTGAAAACCTCCAACCATCCAAAGGCCTAGAAACAGGATCAACCTGGAAGTCTTCCTGAAAAACACCACGAACTTGAATATTATTTTAAAAATTTATTTTAGGGCAGAATGACCGTCGATCCTGTGGTCTTACGTGATTCAAGTTCCTGATGCGCCTGAGACGTTTCTGCAAGAGGAAAGGTACGATTGATGACGATCTGGACCCCGCCAGATTGGACCACTTCAAAGAGCTGGTTCGCCGCATCCTCAAAGAGTTCCCGTGTGGCAATGTGGGTGGCCAGGGTCTGCCGGGTAAAAAACAATGAGCCTTTGTTTCCAAGCATCAGCGGATTGAAGGGCTCAACCGGCCCCGATGCATTACCAAAACTGACAAGTTTTCCGAATGGAGCAAGGCTGTCGATGGAACTGTTGAAGGTGTCTTTGCCAACCGAATCATAGACCACAGGAACCCCTTTCCCATCCGTGATTTCTTTAACCCGTGAGACAATGTCCTCATTCCGGTAGAGGATCGTGTGGTCACATCCGAATTTTTTCGCCAACTCTGCCTTTTCTTCAGAGCCGACACAACCGATGACTTCGGCACCGAGATGAGAAGCCCATTGGCAGAGAATGAGCCCCACGCCTCCTGCAGCGGCATTGACCAGGATGGTTTCTCCTTTTTGCACGACATGAGTCCGTCTGAGCAGATACATAACGGTCATCCCTTTGAGCATCATCGCGGCTGCGGTCTGATCTTCAATCCCATCAGGCAGGGCGACAAGTTTATCTGCCTGGATCGTCCTGCGCTGACTGTAAGCTCCCAGGTTCATCGCGTAGGCAACCCTTTGTCCCGGAACCAGTCCTTCCACTCCATCTCCGGTTTCTTCAATCACTCCCGCACCCTCCATACCCAAGACTTTTGGAAGTTCCAAAGGGTAAAGCCCGCTTCTCTGATAGATGTCGATAAAATTCAATCCCACCGCCGTATGTCGGATCAGGACTTCTCCGGTTCCTGGAGGATCGACCTTGGTGTCTTCTAAACGGAGGACTTCCGGCCCACCATTCTCATGAATACGGATTGCTTGATTCATTGCTACTCCTTGAATATTTCATTATTAGATTGGTGTATTAAGATCTTAAGTGAAATCTTTCATCTCTTTATGTAACACGAAAACAACGGGCTAGCATCGGCTGATAAAAACGAACCCCCTGATCTGTCGATTTTCCCAGTTCTTGAAAACGGGATCTCATCATTGCTTCCAGCTTTTCAAAACGAGGCCTGCGGCTTTGATCAAAACGCAGCATTTCATCCTTGTATTCCTCAAAATTCTGATAATCGAAATAGACTTCATAGCGTTCTTCCCCATCTTCAGAAAATTTTGAATCGGATCTGATTGCTTTGTTCAGGTATTGCTGGGCCTGAGCCCTGACTTCGGTTTCGTCTTCCACCGGAGAATCCAGTTCAAAACATGCCCCCTCTGCCAGGGGTTCTGCCACATAGACAATCCCACCGGACTTAGTTACAGAGATGGCTTCGGAAATTGCAGTTTCCATAGAATCTTCTGGAATGTGATGGATGGAGTTAAAAAAAACCGTTGCATCAAACCATGAATCCCGGAAAGGAAGATTTTCTCCAACACTGAACATGAAATTGCAATCCTTCCCCTGTCGTGCGATTGCCCTTTTCATCTGGTCTCTACTACATTCAATACCCGTGACTTTCGCTCCTTTGTGACTTAAAGCAATAGACAACTCCCCTCCACCAGAACCGATATCCAGTATCCTGGAATTTTCGAAATCCAGGTGTTTGCCAAGGATCGCAAGATGCTGTTCTGCAGTACTCATCTCATTCAGAAAGGAAAATAAAAAAATGTAAGATTTTTTTTAGCTCAGAACAGCGAGGAACGATAAAGGGAATTAAATGGTTATCGACCAGAAAGCCTATTTGATCCGGTAACCATGGAATTTATTAATGCCTCCAGTATTGCGGATGTGATTAGGCGGTTTTTGGGTTCCAATCTGGTACTTCTTGATTTTCTGGGTCCCATACTGATTATGAACCACTTTAAACATACCTCCTTTTTCCTGGCTGATCACCTGAACCGGTTTTTCCTCATCCTCTTTATTTCCTTCCCGATGATTTTGCCATTTCCGGATCTGTTCATCGCAACGGGGTTTTTTGGCAGGATTTGACACATTGCTGCACTTCCCAGATAGCAACATCCATATGGTTGAACTGTTGGAACGCACCCGTTTCTCATCCCAATGCGCCAGATCCAGGGCTAGGGATGGACTTCCAAAAATCAGCAGGAAGAATAGCGACAGGACAATGAATAAATGGATTCTCATTGATGATTGGTCGTTCATGTCATTTCTTCTTTTTCTCCCTAAAAGATCATCTTTTGAAAAAAAAATATCAATCCAATCAATCACAACGGGTCTGGATCATTGAGTTGATCTCAAGATGTTATTTTTTTACAAATGCGATTGAGTCAGGGTTGAACTTGAAGGGATGGGTTTTGAAGGATAAAGTTTTTGTGCTTTAATCCAATTTGAAACAATCCACATTTTCCATTTTTCACTATGATTGACCGTTTGCAAAACCCCCATGACCTGGTGATCTGCCTAAAAATGCTGAATGTGGTCTCGCTTTCCGATCATGAATCTGAAAAACGGATTGAAAAGATTGTTTCCAAACATTTAGGCAAAAAGTATCTGGATTATGAACCATCTGCGGTTCAACAACTTGCTTCCCTGAACGATGACGAAAAAGT
>LNZD02000042.1 GCA_001469005.2 SAR324 cluster bacterium lautmerah10 | reverse complement strand
GTGCGGGGATATACTCATCCTGGGGACATCGTTTTTACCGTTTTCACGAATATCCCTCTCAATTGGGGCCGACCAGCGGTGCGATGGGTTATGGAATGCCCGCCGCGGTTGCCGCAAAACTGGTTTATCCAGAACGGGAAGTGGTCTGCCTTGCAGGCGACGGGTGTTTTATGATGAACGGGCAGGAAATGGCAACTGCCGTTCAGTACGGACTGAATCTCATTGTGCTGGTTGTCAACAACGGAATGCTCGGGACGATCCGGATGCATCAGGAAAAGAGTTATCCCGAACGGGTTCATGGAACTGCCCTGAAGAATCCGGACTTTGCAGCACTGGCCCGGGCCTATGGCGCCTTTGGAGCCCGAATTGAAAAGACGGCTGAGTTCCCGGACGCGTTTGAAGAAGCCAGAAAAGCAGGAAAACCGGCCTTGTTGGAATTGGTAGTGGACCCCGAAGCCCTTACCCCGAATGCCAGTCTCTCAGAAATCAGGGAGAATGCCTTGAAAAAATCGAATTGAATCTGCTTGGAGGAATTAGAAATAAAAACGCGTACTTTTGCCCGAGGAATAGGAATACTCATCCCGGACATGGACTTCGGTCTGGATGCTGTCTTCAGGAAGCTCGGCAATGAAACGCGAACGACCGTTCATTCCACCTCCGTAACCTGAGGACATTGCCGGTGCGCAGATCACCAGATAGCGTTTGGCCCTGGTCATGGCCACATAAAACAACCTTCGTTCCTCTTCCAGTTGTTCCATTGTGTCCAGGGACCGCTGATGAGGAAACTGCCCTTCCGTCAGGCCGATGACAAAGACTGCGTTCCATTCCAGCCCTTTTGCCTGATGAATGGTGGTCAATGTCAGGGTTTCCTGGTCCTGATCATCGGCTTCCTGATCAGTGATGATACTCGAACCGACCAGCGAAAGTTCATTGAGAAATCCCTCGAGAGAACGGTAGTTGGCTGAAAATTCCTGTAAATACTGGACATCATTTTCCCGCATCACAGCATTTTCGAATTCGCTGTACATCACTTCACGGTAAAAATCCCGGTAGACGATCCCGATCATTTCGGAAGGAGTCAGATCATCCCGTAACAGATTACGGAGACATCCGGTCATGGTCTGCCACTCTTCCCGGCTTTTTGCAGGAATCAGTTTCTGGAGGGTTTCATTTTCCTGGGTCAGCCTCACTGCCTGTTGTTCACGGAAGACCATGAAAATTCTGTTTGCGGTGGTATTCCCGATTCCTGGAAGCATCCGCAAAAGTCGCATCCAGGCGATTTCATCCAGAGGATTGTAAAGCACCTTCAAAAACGCAGTCAGGTCCTTGATGTGTGCCTGTTCAAAAAACTTAACCCCGGAATGGACCATGAAAGGAATTCCAGCCTGGGTTAAAACCACCTGAAGCACCGCGGCCTGGACATGGTTCCGGTAGAGCACGCTCATTTCATCGAGAGAAAGCCCTTCATCACGCAGGGCCAGCAACTGGTTCAACACCACTTCTGCTTCGTCCGAGGAATCCCAGGTGTTGTGATTGATGCTCAGGTTCGCGGCATTCAGGATCTCTGGGCTGCTTCGGTAATTCTGTTCAAGATGATAAACCCGAGCTTTGTTTTTTTCTGGAAACTCGAGGATGTTCCTGAAGTCAGCTCCTCGCCAGCTGTAGATCGACTGTGCGTCATCACCGACGACCATCAGGTTTTGATGAGGCTTTGCCAATTCTTCGAGAATCCCTGCCTGGATGTGGTTGGTGTCCTGGTATTCATCCACCAGGATATACTGCAATTGTTTCTTGAGAGGCAGCCCTTCGCCGTATTTCAACAGGAGCTCCAGCCAGTTTTCCAGTAAATCATCAAAATCCATTGCTTGTGCGGCCCGTTTTTTTTCACGGTAACGGGTTTGGATCAGGAGCAATTCCTCGACATAATCCTCAAGGTGGGGATATTCCAGAGGGATCATTTCGCTCAGCTTAAATTGACGTTTGGTGTATTGGTTCTGAACTAAACTTTCCCGGGTGCAGTTTCGGTTGAAGGCGAGGGAGAAAACGCTGGAAAGGACAGAGGGTTTCGGGAAATTGCGACCGGGTTTGCCGATCTTTTCGGCAATTGAAGCACGGATCAGGTCTCGTGAATCGGAAGCATCCAGGATGCTGAACTGATTTTCATAATGAAGCAGTTTTGCACTCCTGCGAAGAAAACGACTGGCCATGCTGTGGAATGTGCCGTTCAAAATTTTTTGCTGATCGGGTTCCACTCCCTGCTGCCTTGCCGCCCGAAGTGCCATCTCACGAGCGGCCTTGTTGGTGAAGGTTAAAAGCAGAATCGAAGACGCAGGCACTCCGGAACGAATCAGGTGGGCGACCCGCTGGGTGACAACCCTGGTTTTTCCGCTTCCTGCACCGGCAATCACGAGGGCCGGGCCTTCGCGGTGTTCGATGATTCGCTGTTGATCCGGGTTGAGTGGAACTGGCATGGAATTCGATTCTTTCACTTTAAAGGCTCCCAAATTGATGTAATTGAATGTAGCATTTTGAGTCCTGCTTGAGAACCGCAGGTTCTAAAATGAATCCTAATCTTTGCCATGAATTCTGAAAATCAGTTTGAAACCATAATCCTCAAGATCCTGGAAAGCGATCCTCAACTGTTGGTTGCGGCTTCAGTGGTCTTGGTGATCCTGATCGTGATCGGAGTGTTTTTTGTTAAAACCCTCAAAAAACTTTTCAGAGACGAAATCCAGACTCCTCCACTCAGTGAAAAAGACCGGCTGAAAAAACTCGAGGAACTCGCGAAAGAAGAGGAAGAACTTCGTGAACAAAGGGATGAAGCGAAACTTCAGAAAATCAGTGAGAAAGAGGACACCGCCAAGTTGGAACTCCAGCAACAGGAAGCTCAATTGCGGGAGCGTCAGATCCTACAGCGCGACATTCCGGTTGAAGTGGAACCAGAAGCTGAGGAGTCTCCAACGGGCTTTCTGGATCAACTCAAACTCGGAGTGCAAAAAACCCGGGAGCAGTTACTCAAAACCATTGGGGAGACTCTCCAGGGAAAAAAAGAAATCGATGAAGAATTACTGGACGATCTCGAAGAAGCTTTGCTGGGTGCTGATCTTGGACCTGAAACCTGCGAACGTGTGATCAAAGTCATCACTGAAAAAGTGGAACGTAAAGAACTGAAAGATCCGGAAGTCCTTCAGCAGGCAATCAAAACGGAAATCACCAACATTCTTGATAAACAGTATCCTGAAATCGGAACCAGTGATGCCAAACCCTTGGTTTTGCTGATGGTTGGAGTCAATGGGGTTGGCAAAACCACTACCATCGGAAAAATTGCCTCACAATATGTCGAAGATGGGAAAAAGGTCCTTCTTGGAGCAGGAGATACCTTCCGTGCCGCAGCGATCGAGCAACTTCAGCAATGGGCAGAACGCGCCGGTTGTGACTTCGTTTCCAAAGAGGCTGGAAGCGATCCTTCCTCGGTGATGTATGAAACCATCAGTAAAGCGGTCTCAGAGGATTATGATGTGGTGATTTGTGACACCGCAGGAAGACTGCATACCAAGAAAAACCTGATGGAAGAATTGAAAAAAATGGTAAGGGTCATCCGTAAACAGATCCCTGAAGCCCCCCATCAGATCCTCCTCGTCCTCGATGCCAGTACCGGGCAGAACGCCATTTTCCAAACCCGGGAGTTCCTGGAAGCCACCGAACTCACCGGACTGGTGATCACCAAACTTGATGGAACCTCCAAGGGCGGGGTGATCATCGGCATTGTCAATGAATTCGATGTTCCTGTGCGCTATATCGGTATCGGCGAACAAATCAGGGATCTCCGTCCTTTCGATCCCAAAGCATTTGCAGATTCACTTTTTATTTAAGAGTTGAAAAGCAAAACCGAAGCAGAGCATTAAACCCGGTAACGAAAATGCAGCAACAAGGCGATGAAAGCAAAAAGCCCAATGCTGCCCCAACTGGCAGGCAGCGGATGGATTTCGCCTGCGTCTCCTAAAGCAAGCAGGATCTGATTCAGGATCCAGAAAAGGATGGCCAGCAGACAGCTTAGTGCCATGGATTCGGCAGCCATGCCCTTTCTGCTGTGGGATGAGGAAAGGGAAAGTCCGAGGAAAACCATGACAAAAAGTTGAACGGGGAAGGCTAACTTCTGAAAAAGTGCAACACGATGGCTGATGACATCCTGCCCTTCTTTTTGAAGATTTTCGATTTCATTACGAAGCTCAAATAACGGGAGGTTTCTCGGGGAGACGGCTTTCTCAAATTTCAATGAGGGCACCTCCTCGATTTTCATATTCAACTCATCCAAATTTTGAAGTTTAAGGTGATTTTCTGAAAATCGATATTGTTGAAGATCCTGAAAATTCCAGGAGGTTTTTTGTTGCTCTCCCTTCTCAATCGCAGTCCGTTCAACAATCCTGTAAGGTTCGGTTTGCCATTGAAAGAGAGTGACTGACTCTAATTTCCCCTTTTCAGGAAGTTTCCCGAAAAAGTACAGTTTGTTGTCTGGTCCAACTTTCCAGATCGGCTGGAGATTTTCGGTGGAAGCGGTTTCCGTCCATTGCCGTTGCATCCAGACGGAAAGGTAATTCTGTCCCAAGTAACTCACTGCGGCGATCACCAGAGTGACCAGCAGAAGCGGCCATGCCAGATTCCAGGGGCCGACTCCGGAAGCCCGGATCGCAAGCAGTTCTGAAGTCCGGTTTAAAGTACTTAGGGTGGTGATCGTTGCTAAAAGGACCGTGATCGGAATGGTGAATTCCATCAACTGGGGCATGATTAGGGCCGTTTTACGGAGAAACCGGAGAAATCCCTCCCAGTCTTCAAAAATGATGCTGAGGTTGCCGAAGACATTTCCGATGAAAATCATGATCACGAAGGCACCCAGAAAAAGCATGAAAAATCTGCTGTATTCACTCGCGAGATACCTTGAAATCATATCGGCAAAATGGGATTAAGTTGGATTTCAAAAACCTTACTCACTGTTTTTTAAGCCTCAGCCGTGTTTACTGAAGTAATTTGCGCCTTAAGTTACGGGTAATGAATAGAATAAAGGTTCTGGAAATAAAGTAGCCATACCAATACTTTACCAAAGAAAATAAAAGCTCTTTGGGCAATATTCAAAGGCTTAAGGATTTTTGAACCTTGAGATGGTGCTCCAGGAGGACTAGCCTAAGATGTTATCGACTGCAAACAAAAAGCACGGATACATGGAATTTGCTTTGCATGGGTAGGGTCAAACCCATTTATCAATAAGTGAACAAGTCAGGGTGAATCCGGCCTGATGAAAGAGTTGCAAAAAATTCCATGACCAAATCGATACTTGTCCTGGAACAGAACCCAGAGATCCAGGGACTGATTGCTTCCAGTCTGAATCCTGAAAGTATTGAAATACATCAGGAATCAGATCCTGAAGCATTCTTAAGCAAGGCCTATGAAATAAGGCCTGACTTGATTTTTGTAGGTAACACAGAGCAGGCTCTGAGTTATGAAACCTGTCGTGGCATCCGGGCAGAGCATGCTTTCGACAAAGTTCCATTGGTCTTGCTGGATAAGGGTTCAGAGGTTGATGATAATAACGAAACCCTGGCTGAATTAGGGATTGACGATCGGATTCTCAAGCCCTTTGACGCGTTAAAACTCAAACATCAACTTAGAAAACATCTATCACTGAAACAGCCTTTTTTAGAGGATATTGAGGGTTCCGGAAACTTGGAACAAACCGAGCTGGTGGATTCGGAACTATCGGAATTGATGGATGACATACAAAACAGCGAACAACAACCAGGTTCAGAACATGAAGAACCGGCCTATGGCCTCACCAACAGGAATATTGAGGAAATTGCCATGAGTGCAGCAAATACAGATACAACCGGCAGCTCCCAAAACATGGAAATCAAAGATGCCAGCGAAATGGATTCGCTGATGCTTGATGATGATCTTGGAGATCTCTCGATTTCCCTCGAACCATTAACCGAAGAGGAATTGCAGATGGATCAGCAAACACCATCGGTTCAGGAAAAACAAACACCAACCGACCTTTCACCAGAATCTTCAGGATCTGGCATGCTTGAAGACGATTTGGCAGGAGATCATCTCTCGGATCGTGAAGAGGAAGAATTTGCGGTAGAACTGGCGGAAGCTGTCGCAGGCGGACTGAATGATTTTGCTGGAGACGCCCCCTCTTTTGAGGTTGATCTGGAACCTGCCCCCGTTGCTTATGATGGAGAGGATCCTCCTCAAACCTTGCGTGAGGGACAGACCCCGATTGATCTCAAAATCAACGATTTTGAAGATCCAGAAGAGCTTTGGAAAAATCCTCCGGACCTGAACCAGATTCCCCGCGACAACCTTGCGGAAATCAAAATGGAGGTCAACGACTTCGAACCGGAACTGCCGAAAAATCTTAAACCCCTCGGGGAGCCAATCCAGCAGACTAGTCCGAGGAAAACAGCAGCAGCCGGCGAATCATCGGGCATGAAGGATATGGATGATTTCGTCATTGAATCGACCATTGAAGATGAATATCACCCGGTTCCCAACGAGCTGGACCAAATTGTTCTGGCCGAACAGGGGGTCCAACAGTTTGGAATGAATGGAGATTCCGAAGATCTGGATGAGTTTATGCTCGAGACCTCAGAAGAAACCCTGGAAACGATTTCGGAAACAGAAGAAGAACTGGTGGCACTGGATGAAGAAGATCAATCGGGTTCCGGTGATTCTGCCCTGGATGAATTGGATGCCTTAAATCAGGAAATGGCGGCTCTTGAAGCGGCAGAAGAGGTTCTTGCTGGAGACGCTGCTGAAGAAGAAGCGATTGAATCATGGGAAGAGGCAGAGGATGAATTGCGTGAATTCGTCCTGGATGAACTCGACGGTTACCTCGAAGACGAGGAAGTAGAAGAAGAACTGGAACGTGAAATCGCGGCAGAAGCCGAAGAAGAACTTGCCCTGGAAGCAGAAGGGTTCGGAACGGATGAACTCGCCGCCGTTCCTGCACTAACCGAGGAAGAAACATTCGGAGACTGGGAATCGGCAGAAGACGCGTTTATGAATTTCGACCGTTATTCCGATGAAGAGGAAGATTCAGGCCCTGCCGTTCCTGAATCGGCAACCCAGCAGGAAGAAATGCTGGTGGAACCGATGGAAGTCTCTGAAATGACTGAACCGGGTTTTGACATGCTTGAGGAAGAAGAGGATATGTTCTCGCTTGAAACCGAAGAGGAACCGCTCGGAGAAGCAATTCCGGAACCTGCCGAAGAACCAGCCTCACTCGAACTGGATTCAGGAAAACTGGAAGAACTGGTTGCCAAATCGGTGCAGAAGGGGCTGGAAAGCATTATGCCGATGCTGGTCAAGCAGGTAGTAAAGGAAATGCAGGAAGCCAGAGGCCGCTAAACTCCAAGCAGCTTTTTGGGTATTCGTTGGGCTTCCAAAAGCTTAGACTGACAATCTTCCCCTAATCTCTTTCCCTCCTTCAAAAGTTGGAGGGACTTCCATCCCCATCCGGAAAGTCGATCATTGATGAAATGCACCGGGGTAAACTGTTCCGGAGTGAATGCTCCATCCAGTTTGCGGACCTCCGTCAGATAAAGCAGGATTTCAACTCTCTCTCCTTTCTTTCCATAGAAGGTCATGCTCCGGTGGGGGTTTTTCAGGACGATATTGGTGAAATATCCACTGCTGCCCGTCCTGGTACGATCACCCATGCTCCTTTTCGCTTCTTCGAGACGCATTCCCGATTTCAGTCCTTTCAAGGCAGCTCGGTTGGCCGATGCATGTACCAGCAGGGTTATTTTTTCTGATATAGGAACCAGTTCATCCAGTGTCCGTTTGATTCTAGCATTGTAACGGGCCTCTCGATCCTTGTTCAGTAATGCGCTTTGGGAGAGTGTCATGGTTTTTTATGGCTCGGACCTTGACTCATCGCTTAGGTCGGGATAGAACGTGCCCAAAATGATTCTAACAAATAAGAGGAACCTGTTTTTGTTCGTATCCTATTTTTGGGAATAAAAATCCAGTTCCAATACCTACCACAAATCAAAATCAAAACATTAAATGGAAGAAATCGTAATGGTTTCGAGGCAATTTCAACATCCCACTTTATTGGGCTTATTGGATGAAAAATATCGGGTCCATCGGCTTTGGGAAGCCTCCGAACCGGAAGAGTTTATAAAGAATCATTGTCAGGGAGCCAGGGTGATGGTAACAGATTTTTCAAAAGCACCGAAAGAATTCATCAGCTTATTGCCAAAATTAGGTTGTATTTCTAATTTTGGAGTTGGGTATGATAACGTCCCAATTGAACATGCCACCGATTTGGGCATTCAGGTGACCAACACCCCGGATGTGCTGACGGATGATGTCGCTGATTTGGCCATTGGTTTGCTGTTATCGGTGGCGAGGAGCATCCCCGAGGGGGACCGTTTTGTGCGTGAGGGCACCTGGTCGGAAAGAAGCATGCGGCTCACCCAAAGTATCACCGGGAAAAAAATCGGGATTCTGGGAATGGGACGGATCGGGCAGGCCATTGCCAAACGTGCCGAGGCTTTTCGGCTCCATGTAAGTTATCATGGTCCACGGGAAAAACCCGGACTGGTCTATCCTTATTATTCGAAGTTGGAGGAACTGGCGAAGAATTCAGACTTCCTGGTTGTGAGCTGCCCTGGAGGAGAGGCGACCCGCAAAATCGTGAGCCGGAAGGTAATGGAATCCCTTGGTTCAGAAGGGATATTGGTCAATATTGCAAGGGGAAGTGTGATTGATGAAGCGGCGATGGTGGAACTTCTCCAAAATGGGAAACTTGGTGCTGCCGGGCTGGATGTTTTCGAAAACGAACCGAATGTTCCTGAAACACTATTATCAATGGACAAGGTTGTTCTTCAACCGCACAATGGAAGTGCAACCGATCAAACCCGGATTGCGATGGGACAACTCGTCCTTGACAATCTGGAGGCTTTTTTTGCAGGGAAACCGGTTCCCAATCCCGTAAATCAGGTTTAAAAAAGAAGGATCATCATGCCCCATGTCCAACCGATCGAGGAAAACGAGGCTTCCCCGGAAGTTAAAGAAGTTTTTGACGACATCAAAAAGTTGCGTCAGGTCGAGGAAGTCAACAACTTTTGGAAATATCTGGCAAATCATCCGCCGACTTTAAGGCGAACCTGGGAAAGCCTGAAGGAGGTGATGCAGCCTGGAGCGTTGGATCCTCTGGTCAAGGAGATGATCTATGTAGCAGTGAGTGCCTCCAACAATTGTGAATACTGCATCCGGTCTCACACCGCAACTGCAAGGAAAAAGGGAATGACCGATGAAATGTTT
>LNZD02000041.1 GCA_001469005.2 SAR324 cluster bacterium lautmerah10 | reverse complement strand
TTTGGGGCATGAGAATGCAGGAGAAGTCTACCGTATCGGGGAGGGAGTCAGTCAGTTCAAAATTGGAGATAAAGTACTGTGTTATCCGTTTCTTTCTTCCGGGATGAGCCTTGAAGAACGCTACGGAATTGATTCGCAGGCCAGCTCAAGAATAACGCCCGGGATCAATACAGACGGAGGTTTTTGTGAGTTAACGACTTTCTCTGAAAGATCACTGATCAAGGTTGGACAAGAAGCATCGCTTGCTGAATTGGCTCCTCTGGGAGACGCAGGTTTGACCGCCTTTGGTGCCATCAGAAAACTGATGGGTTTCATCCGCCCTCAAGATAAGGTTCTTGTGATTGGTATTGGTGGAGTTGGGCATCTAGGTGCTCAACTGCTTTCACGTCTGACTCCAGGAAAAATCATTGCGGTTGACCCGCGTGAAGAGGCAAGAAAATTAGCAGCGAGGACCGGCATTACAGAATGTTATGGTTCATTGGATCAGTTGGATTCCATCAAAGCCGGAAATGAACAGGGATTTAGGGCTATTCTTGACTTCTTTGGAGAATCGGAAACTCCCAATAATGCGATACAGCTTTTAATGAATCAGGGCCGTTATCTTGCGATTGGAACCGGAGGTGAGGTTAGGATTTCAACGGCTGAACTTGTGGCAAGGGAAATTAGCATCATGGGGAGCTTTGTTGGAACATTTACTGATCTTGTTGAAATCACAAACCTCACTGAGAGGGGAGAGTTAGTCAGTGAGGTCTCAACCTATCCATTAAAGGAAGTTAACAGGGCCCTTCATGATCTTGCAGAAGGGAATGTCGTTGGTAGGGCGGTGTTGATTCCAGACTAAGCATTGAGATTTTTTTTCAACTCAGGCTGTCAGGCTTTCCGAGTCAGTCGCAGAATTTTGAAATGCCTTGGTTACCAATTGGTGGTTTCCATATGATTTCGATTTTTGTACCGGATCCGGATTTCGATAAAGCGTATCACGCTGTTTCGGTATCCGTCCTGTTTGCCGAATCAAGGCTTCCATTCTTTCAGGGAGCATTTCCTGCCCGTGAACGGTTCCAGCCGCCCGGGTGATGCTTTCGTTCATCAGAGTCCCCCCTAAGTCATTGGCACCGGCATCCAGGCAGGCCTTCACTCCTTCGGGACCCATTTTCACCCAAGAAGTTTGGATATTCTGGATGAAAGGATGAAGAACGACTCGGGCCACTGCATGAATTAGAACTGCCTCTCGGAATGTAGGTCCCTTACGTGATTTCCCTTTGAGATAAATCGGTGCCTCCATGTGAACGAATGGCAGGGGAACAAACTCCGTAAATCCTCCGGTTTCCTTCTGTAAGTTATGGATTCGAAGCAGATGACGGGCCACATGACGGGGGGCTTCAACATGCCCGAACATGATGGTTGCAGTTGTTCGAAATCCTTTTTCGTGGGCATCCCTCATCACGGATAGCCACTCTTTGGTGGAAAGTTTGTCCGGACAGATGATGTTTCTTACTTCATCATCAAGAACTTCTGCAGCAGTTCCCGGAAGCGTTCCCAGGCCCGAATCACGAAGCTTTTCAAGGAATTCAGGAACATTCAGGCCCAGGGTGCTTGCGCCCTGACTAACTTCCAGGGGAGAAAATGCATGGATGTGGATCCCTGGAACCGCTTCATGGATTGCTTCACAAATCTGCAGGTAGGTCTCCCCGGTGTAACTGGGATGAATCCCTCCTTGGAGACAGACTTCGCTGGCACCACGATCCCAGGCCTCCCTAGTTCTGGACACGATTTCATCCAGCTTGAGGTCATAGGGTTTGCCTCGAAGGTTTTCCGACATCTTTCCTTTGGAAAAAGCACAAAACCCACAACGGAAATAACAGACATTCGTGTAGTTGATATTCCGATTGACGGCATATGTCACTTCTTCACCTGAAACTTTTTTTCTTAATTCGTTAGCAAAATCGCAGATACGATCAAACTCTAATCCCCTTGCATTCAACAAACGAATAATCTTTTCTTCCTCCATTTCGCCTGAACCATTGACGCTTTCGAGGATTTGCTCAATGTTGTTTCCTGCTCCTTTACTTTTTAAAGGAATTTCGGATTTATGAAATTCAGGAGGGAACGATGATTGTCCGGGAGCCCATTCATCTTCTCTTGCGTAACCTTGCTGATCCATGGAACGCAGAAGGGCTGGACTAGTTTCCGGATCAATCCATTTTTTTGAGTTCAGGGCAAAATCAGGATATAGGGGAAGTCTTTCGGTTAAAACTTTCCCATAATTTGCCATGGTTTTTGCTAAATGACTGATTTCAGGCCATGGCGCCTCGGGATTGACATGATCCGGAGTTAGAGGAGATATCCCCCCCCAATCATTGATACCTGAGTCCACCAAAGATTTTAGATATCCGGTATTCAGGTTGGGAGGACTCTGGATGTTCATTTCAGGCCCAAAAAGGATGCGTGCAACGGCAACGGTCCACGAGGTTTCCTGAATTCCCGGCTCAGGACTATTCTCCATCGGAGTTCCTGGTTTGGCTTTAAAATTCTGGATGATGATTTCCTGAAGATGTCCATGTTTTTCATGCAAATCACGCAAGACCAGAAGCGCTTCAATCCTTTCTTTTCGGGTTTCTCCAATTCCGATTAAAAGGCCTGAAGTAAACGGTATTTTTTCAACTCCTGCATCCCTGATGGTCTTGATCCGGACATCGGGGTTTTTGTCTGGTGATACGTGGTGAGGTCCCCCTTTTTTATGCAGTCGTGGAGATACACTTTCCAGCATCAGTCCTTGGGAAACCGATACTGTTCTTAAATTTCTTAAGTCCTCTGCCGTCATCACCCCCGCGTTAAGATGGGGGAGAAGTGTTGTGTCCTTCAAAACCCGTCCTGCAGTCTCGAAAAGATAAGAAAGGGTGGTTTCATGTCCGAGTCCCTGCAGTTCTTTTCTGGCCCGGGTGTAACGTAATTCAGGCTTATCCCCGAGGGTAAATAAAGCTTCTTTGCAACCGTATTTTTCACCTTCACGAAGCAGTTCCATCACTTCATCCGGCTGCATGAAACTATGCTGATTTTTTTGTGGATCTCTTGAAAAAGTGCAGTAATGACAAACATCCCTGCAAAGTTTTGTCAACGGAATAAAAATCTTTCGTGAGTAGGAAATGATGTTTCCATGTCCTTTATCCCGTAGTCCTGAAGCAACCCTGAAAAATGTGCTTCTATCCCTGATTTCAGTGAGCAAATGTGCTTCTTCTTCAGTCGGTCGTCTTTCAAAAAAATCACCGACTTTTAAGGCATTCATGACTGTTGTGATTACAATGGTTTAAATGTAATTTTGTTGTTTCTGCTCTTAGATTTTCAAAGAGCATACTATGCTCACAAGAAAGAGATTTATTTTTTAAAAAGTTGTTGGAACGTGAATCTTGATTTTTAAACTGAACTTTTGATGAACGTTTGGATGCATAGGGCTTGAATCTCTAGGAACCTATATCTAAGGTAGAGAAATATTATATATCTTTTTTCAAGAATTACAGTACCGAAATGGAAACGTCAACCTCAGTGATTCATGACAAGTCCGATTTCAGGTTAAGAAATCTGATTATGGCATATGGAGTCTACATAGCGCTTATGCTGCTGTTGATAGTTGCAGCAGTAGTCACCCCAAATTTGTTTGAGAAGGAAACCCTGGCAGTGATGTTCAGGCAATGCGCACAATTAGGTATCATTGCAATTGGTCAGACAATGGTGATGCTGGTAGCAGGACTGGATTTGTCCGTTGGCGGGGTGATTGTCATGACTTCGATGGTGGTAGCAGAAGTGAGCAACGGCAGGAACGAGATGATTCCTGCTGCAGTAGTCGTTGCATTGATCATTGGAATGCTGATCGGATTGGGGAACGGATTATTGGTGACCAAGCGTAAAGTTCCACCACTTGTGGCAACTTTGGTGATGCTCTTTCTTGTTCAGGGTGCCCAACAGGCTTTCACTCGCGGGGTGCCAAGCGGATTTGTTCCAGAGGCTTTGGGGATTGTCAATCAATCCTGGGGTTTTCTTTCGATTCCACTTTTGATCTGGATTGGTCTGAATGCTGTGTTTCTAGTGATTTTAAAAGGCACCACCTATGGCCGCAGGATTTATGCAACAGGAAGCAACCCGGAAGCAGCCAGACTCACAGGCATTCCTGTCAATCTGATCAAGATTTCTGTGTATGTCCTGGCGAGTGGGCTGGCGGTGATATCCGGAGTGGTGCTGACAGGCTATGTGGGTTATGTGGACCGTTTCATTGCAACAGGACTCGACCTCGATTCGATTGCTGCAGCGGTGGTAGGCGGAACGGCATTTTTTGGTGGAAGAGGAGGTCTTTTGGGGACGATTGCCGGAGTTCTGATCATTCAGGTTTTAAGTACCATGGTGGTCCTGATCGGCCTCGAAATAGAAACACAATTCATCATTAAAGGACTCGTGATTCTTGCAGCGGTAACCCTGTATGGCCTGGCTCAAAAAAAAGATTCATGATTTATGTTTTCAGTTTTTCTTTCCGGATTCATGAAATGAGCATAGTTTCATTATGATTGATTCGGAAGTTCCCTTCATCCTTGAAATGCGGAACATTTCCAAATCATTTGGAGGTGTGCATGCTCTTCATAATGTCTCATTAGAGTGCTCGCCCGGGACGGTCCATGCACTCGTTGGCGAAAATGGAGCAGGTAAATCGACTCTGATCAAGATTCTTTCCGGAGCCTTGTCCGCCGACAGCGGTGAGATTTTTTTCAAAGGCGAGCTTCACCGGGGTTTTTCTACTCGTGAAGCTCTTAATCGCGGAATCAGTGTCATTTACCAGGAACTTGCTTTGGTCTCACAGATGACAGTGGCAGAAAACATCTTCCTGGGGCGAGAACCGCGCAACGCATTTGGCTTGATCGACCACTCTCGAATTAGATCAGAGGCTGAGGCGCTTTTATCGCAGTTAGGTCTGAAGATTGACCTGGATACAGAAGTCGGTGATCTCAGCGTGGCATTTCAGCAGATGGTTGAAATTGCCAAAGCCCTTTCTAAGAATGCAGATTTGATCGTGATGGATGAGCCCTCGGCGATCCTGGCTGGACATGAATTGGAGCAGCTTTTTAACATCATACAATCCCTTGTTAACAGAGGGGTGTCGATTATTTATATATCCCATCGTCTCGAAGAAGTTTTCCGAATTGCTGATGTTGTGACCGTGCTGAAGGATGGTCAACTCGTTGAGACAGAATCGATCCACGAACTTACCCGAGCGGAATTGGTCAAGATGATGGTGGGACGGACTCTTGAAGAAGTTTTCCCGGTTTCAAACAATCAGCCTGGGAAACCTGTGCTGATCGCAGAGAATATTTCGACTGATACCGTCCTTGAACAAGTCAGTCTCGATCTAAGGCAAGGAGAAATCGTCGGACTGGCTGGGATGGTCGGTTCAGGGAGAACGGAACTGGCAAGAGCCCTTTTCGGCGCTGATCCTCTGACTTCCGGAAGCATAAAAATCAATGGTGAAAATGCTTATTTGAAGAACCCTTCTGAAGCGATTAAGAAAAAAATTTCACTTGTTCCGGAAGACAGGAAAGAGCAGGGGCTTTTCACAGAATTGCCCATACGAAACAACATCACCATGCCGATACTGAGGAAAATTTCTCAGTGGGGATTTCTCAGCCGATCGAAAGAACAGGAAATCGTTGATCAGTCAAGAAATCAGCTTTCTATCGCCATGGCCTCCGGAAGCCAAGAAGTGCAGTATCTTAGTGGAGGAAATCAGCAAAAAGTAGTACTGGCAAAATGGCTTCAGACACGACCGGAGATCATCATTATGGATGAACCAACCCGGGGAGTTGATGTAGGAGCAAAATTTGAAATTTATCAACTGATGCGTCATTTAAACCAAGAGGGTATCGGAATTTTGATGATCTCATCGGAACTCACTGAAATCCTTGGACTCAGTGATCGGATTCTGGTCATGCGGGAGGGAAGGATCGTTGCTGAACTTGTTCCTTCAGAAACATCAGAGGAACAAATCATTGAATATGCGACAACGACGGTTTCCAAAGCGGCCTAGTCTTGATTGAGAGAAACTGAAAACATGAGACGATCATTTTTACAAAGACATTCCCTGGTCCTGGTTGTTTATGGAATGATCCTGATTTTGATGCTCATCGGTGCAATGAACTCTGAGCGCTTCCTGAGTCTTCGAAACCTTACCAATGTGCTCAGGCAAGCAGCCTATCTGGGAACGGCTGCACTTGGAGAGATGCTGGTGATTCTGACTGCGGGAATTGATCTTTCGATTGGCTCGTTGGTCAAACTTTGTGTCCTGGTCTCAGCCATTCTTATGGACGGGAATCCGGATAATGTCTGGATGGCAGTAATTTTAACCCTGGGACTGGGTCTGCTGGTTGGTTTGATTCACGCCTTTCTGATCAATGAGTTCAACCTTTCTCCCTTTGTGGTGACTTTTGCGTCCCTCTTCATCCTTCAAGGCATTTCTCTGACCATTACCACCAAACCCATCGGACGCGCAAGCAGGGATTTTCTCATGCTTTACAGCCAGAAATTTTTAGGGGTGCCAATCATTGTCTATTACTTCATTTTCATTACCCTTCTTATCATGTTTCTGCTGAGAAAAACAGTTTTCGGAAAACACATCTATGCGATTGGCGGGAACCTTTCCGTTGCGCAGTTGTCCGGAATTCCTGTAAAAAGAGTACGCTATGGAGTTTATGGTTTATGCAGTGTTCTTGCTGCTTCCACAGGTTTGCTCTGGTTGATGCGGATGGGGGTTGGAGATCCCGTGATTGGCAAGGAACTGGAACTCAATGCCATCATTGCCGTAGTG
>LNZD02000040.1 GCA_001469005.2 SAR324 cluster bacterium lautmerah10 | reverse complement strand
TCGATCTTGCTTTCAAGTAGTCTTGCTGCATTCATCAAGGACTCATTTTGATATTTTTGTCCCAACCATTCCAGCATCATGGCTGCCGAGAGAAACATGGCAGTAGGATTGGCCAAATCTTTTCCCATGATATCAGGTGCACTTCCGTGGGCCGGCTGAAACAGCCCATGCTTTAATCCAATTTCCGCACAGGGAGCCATCCCCATTCCTCCCACCAATCCACCACCCAAATCGGAAAGGATGTCGGCAAACATGTTTTCCATCACCAATACATCAAATTCCCATGGCCTTCGGATCAGGTCCAGAGCCTGCGCGTCGACATAGTTGTGGTCACTCTGAATATCGGGAAACAACAAAGCCCGTTCATCAAAGATTTTCCGGAAAAAGACCATACTGCGTAGAACATTCGATTTATCAACACAGGTAACCCTGCCTTTTCCTCCTTTCTGTTTTCGCCGCCGTGAAAGCTTGAAGGCGAAATCAAAAAGGTTTTCACAGGTTTGACGGGTGATAACCATTGTGTCCCTTGCCTCCCGATCTTCGAGAATGACCCCTTTTTCACGTTCTGCAAACAAGCCTTCGGTGGATTCTCGGAGCACTACAAAATCGATCTCCTGGGAACGCGCATCTGCAAGACGTTGAGGAGTATTGGGATAGGCTTTAACCGGTCTCACCCCGGCAAATAGTCCTAACTCGGTACGGATTTTCAAATGTGGTGCGATTTCGGTCCCATTGGGCAATCTGACATCCTGAAGCCCCATGGCGCCCAGCAGGATCGCATCGGCTTGCTTCACCTTGTCCATAGCTTCCTCGGTGATATCTACCCCCTGTTCCAGGAAATATTCGGCACCGGCATGGATGTATTCCAGATCCAGCTTAAACCCTCCCACTCTTCGCTGAATCGTATCCAGAACCTCTACGCAGGCTGACATCACTTCCTTGCCGATTCCATCACCGGGAAGAACGGCAATCCGAAAATGGTTCGAACTTCTCATGGGAAACACCGATTTAGCAGAAATTTAAAGAAAGAAAGGATCCATAAAAAACGGGTTCTGATTCACACAGAATTCTCGGAAATATTTTCCGTGAAGTATTAAATACAAAACGTGATTCCAGGATCTAAACTTCTGAGGCAAAAATAGACAATCCCCAAAAAGCCGAAACATAGCTTCCGGCTTTAGGGTAGGTCAAGAGAGAGGGAAATTTATTAAAAACGGGATTTAGTTTCAACCCTGCTGTAAGACTTCGGCTATCTGGATCGCATTCAACGCAGCCCCCTTGTAGAGTTGGTCGGCAACAACCCAAAAGGTGAGACCGTTCGGATGGGAGATGTCTTTTCGGATTCGACCGACGTAAGTCTCCTGGGTTTCGGTGATATGCCATGGAGTCGGGTAACCTCCGCTTTCGCGTTCATCCTGGACGACAATCCCCGGTTCCTTTTCGAAAAGTTCACGAGCCTCGGATTCGCTGAGGGGTTTCTCCGTCTCGACCCAGACTGCTTCTGAATGCGCTCTAAGTACGGGTACTCTGACACAGGTAGCAGAAATCTGCATGTTCGGAGCATTCATGATTTTCCGGGTTTCATGGACCATCTTCATCTCTTCTTTGGTGTACCCGTTATCCTGGAATACATCGATGTGGGGGAACAGATTGAACGCGATTTGGGTGGGAAACACTTCCTGCTTCATCGGTTCATCATTTGCCCATGCCCGCAGTTGTTGTTTGAGTTCCTCCATCGCACTGGCGCCTGCGCCGGAAACGGCCTGATAGGTGGAAACCACAACACGCTGGATGTTGGCTGCACGATGGATCGGGTTCAGAGCTACCACCATCTGAATGGTCGAACAGTTGGGATTGGCAATCAGTCCCTGATGCTCAAATGCTTGTTTAGGATTAATTTCCGGAACCACCAAAGGGACCTTTTCATCCATCCTGAAAGCACTGCTGTTATCGATTACCACCGCACCGGAATCCACTGCATGGGGTGCGAATTCCTTGCTCCTCGAGCCTCCAGCAGAGAAGAATGCGATATCAATCCCTTTAAAGGATTTCGGAGTCAGTTCCTCAACTTCCAAGTTCTCACCCCGGAACTTCAGTTTGGATCCCGCAGATCGTGAAGAAGCAAGCAACCGAAGGCTTTTCATCGGAAAATCCCGTGCTTCCAAAAGTTTTAAAAATTCTGTTCCAACCGCACCGGTCGCTCCGGCAATGGCAACATGCTGTGACATGGAGGTTCCTTTATGGATCTAATTGGTTTTAAGAAAATGTCATGTATTCCAAAGTCTTCGATCTAAATTTCGGATAGCCCCAAACTCGATTTGAAATGCCTTCGGCACATCGACACGTAACTTTCGTTGCCTCCTATTTGGATCTGTTCCCCGGCCTGCAAGGGTTTTCCTTCCTCATTCAAACGAACCGTCATGATTGCCTTTTTACCACAATGGCAGACTGTTTTGATTTCCCGTAATTCGTCTGCCCAGGCCAGCAGAGATCGGCTTCCTTCAAATAACTCCCCAAGAAAATCAGTACGTAAACCATAACATAATACAGGAATCTCTAGGCGGTCCACAACGTCCCCTAATTGAATCACTTGATCACGAGTTAAAAACTGTGCCTCATCAACCAAAACACAATTCAGGGATTTCGTTTTATGCTGTGCTTCGATTGTTTGAAGAAGGTTATCGTCTTTCTCGAAATTCATTGCCTTTGCCTCAAGACCGACCCTGGAACGGATGACGTTCAAGCCCTCACGGTCATCAATCAGCGGTTTGAGCAATAGGGTCGTCATCCCCCGCTCGGCATAGTTGTGACTCGACTGAAGCAGGGTGGTGGTTTTTCCTGCATTCATGGCAGAATAATAAAAGTAGAGTTTGGCCACTTTTCTCAGGAAATTTTTCAAGGAAACGTTAAATTTAACATTCCCGGAAATTCACAAAGACGGAATCAGGAATGCTCTAAAGATTAACCCTCAAGGGGGTGGTATGACAAGCAGGGAATCTACGAAGTGAAGAACTTTTTTTGAATGGATCACGGTCTTTTATTCATATTTCCATTGGGTAATCAGTTCCTGGATCCGGGTATTGGTCTGCCGTAATTCCGTCCTCCGTTTTTTTTTGATCCTCGGCTGGGGAATCGATCTTTCTGAATTCATCACATTTCTTCCTTCAGCACTGCCGTAGAATGAGGTTGAGGATTCATGAGAACGTGGAAGCAGATTCAAATCTTCGGATCGAGGGCGCACACTTCCCTGGAAGGAACCCTTGGCTTCCTGGGAACCAAGGTCCCGCTCTTTATAATCGATCGGAGATTTTTCAAGAAACCGCACCTGATGACTGCTTTTTCTCAAGTCTGCAGGGCGGTAAGAACTTGGGGGTGGGCTTATTTTTTTTTGAATGAGTTGCCAAACCTGGTGGTTACTCCTTCTGATATAGGACTCCTCCGAAGCAATCACATCAGAGGAAAACAGCAACAAAGAGAACAGGAAAAAGATCGCAATGAAAAATGAGATTTGCCTATAGGGAAATTTATGGAATGTAATGCTAAGTATAAGAGAGGATTCCATCATTAAAGTCTTTGGGCTTTAAACTACGTCGCTGAATTCAAAGACATCCACCTTATGTGGGTAGATTCTAGGACTCCGCCTTTAAACATTAGGAAGTATGACAGGTGTTGTCCGCTCGTAGAGAAAAAGTTTTATTCTGATGGAACAACATCATGAATCAGACGAACCGGAATGCCTCGATGGTGGAGATGGGTTTTCACTTCTGAAACGGTATATGTGCCGTAATGAAATACGGAAGCCGCCAAAACCGCATCCGCCTGTCCGACGGTTAGCGCATCAGCAAAATGATCCAAGGTTCCCCCACCTCCTGATGCAATGACGGGGATATTCAACTGACTGCTGACCGCAGCATTCAATTTAAGATCAAACCCGTCTTGATGCCCATCAGCGTCCATGCTGGTCAGAAGGATTTCTCCCGCACCACGTTCTTCAGCTTCCTTGGCCCAGTCGATGGCGTCACGACCAGTTCCCCGGCTTCCTCCATGACTATAGACTTCCCAAGATGGAGAATTTTCATTCGGTAAACGCTTCGCGTCCCATCTGTGATCAGCCCAGGATTGCTGAGCGCGGAAGAATTGATGGATATCTTGTCAGCTCCGGCAGTCACAAGGGATTGAATATCATCCAGGCTGGAAATTCCTCCGCCGATGGTGAAGGGAATAAAAAGTTCTCTTGCCAGTCTTGAGGCAAGATCAATGGTCGTACTCCGGTTTTCCTTGGAAGCGGTGATATCAAGGAATATCAGTTCATCAGCAGACTGTTGGTTATAACGGGCTGCCAGTTCAACCGGATCTCCTGCATCACGCAGTCCGACAAAACTGGTTCCTTTGACGACTCGTCCTTCCTTGATATCCAGGCAGGGAATGATTCGTTTTGCTAACACTCAAGCGCCTCTTTGAGGTTGATCCGTCCGTCGTAAATAGCCTTACCGACAATGACCTGATCGACTCCTGATGTTTCAAGTCGACGAAGATTTTTCAGGTCCTCGATCGAAGAAACTCCTCCGGACGCCGTAACATTCAGACCTGAACGGGTTGTAAAATCCTCAAGGGCTTCCAGATTAGGGCCACTCAACATCCCGTCCCTGGCAATGTCGGTAAAGATCACCCTTTTCACTCCCTTGGATTTCCAAAGTTTTGCAAATTCAACATCTTCCAGATCAGTTCCTTCCTTCCAGCCTTCCACTGCCACCCGGCGGTTTCTTGCATCAATCCCCAAAAGGACTGAATCACCCCCATGAGTTTCCAGAGTTTGTTCAAAATGCTCAGGGTTTTTCACTGCCATCGTTCCAATGATCACAGAATCAGCACCCAATTTGAGTTTGGTTTCAACATCCTCAGGAGTGCGGATCCCTCCTCCAACCTGAACCGGGATGTTCAATGCGGAGATGATCTTTCCGATGGTTTCATGATTTTCTCCGCGCCCTCGGAAGGCACCATCAAGATCCACCAAATGGAGCCGCTGAGCTCCTGCTTTCTGAAATTCCAGTGCCTGACTTACGGGATCATCAGAGTAAATAGTTTGCTCCTCTTCCTGACCCTGAAGAAGACGGACGCATTTTCCCTGTTTCAAGTCGATTGCGGGTATCAGCAGCATTTTTTACAGGATATCTTTGGGATGAGGCGAAAGAATTATTATCATCATGGATATTTAGCTGATCAAGACGAATGAAAGCGTAGGGGCTGGCTTGCTATTTGAATGACCAACTTCGGAACCAAATCAACCCATTCGACAAAAAACGGATGCAAGTCCAGAATCAAAATATCACCCAGGAAAAGAATCCCTCACCCTCCCAGCAAAAGGCTGAAATCAATGCACCTGCGATGCAGAGCGCGAGTCAATCGTTGGCAGGGAAAAAAAATGCAGTTGCAGAAATTCAGGGAGATGGCATCAGCAAGGACAAAACATCAAAATACCTCAAGGTCCTATCACGGATCGAGGGACTACTGGTGAAGGATGCGCTTCCTGAAGCTGCGGTGAAAGGATTTGTCGGAGCAGTCAAAAAGCAGTTGAATCAACTTACGGAAGGAGAGAAACAGACCCTGTTGAAACTTCCGGAAGCACGACAACTGGAATTGAAAAATCTTGAGGAGTTAACGGATCAGATTGAAGAAAAACTGGCTGATAGGGAAACTGCCAAGGAAATGCTGAGCCTTCTGAAAAATCCTCGATTTGCCTCAATGATGAAGACAGAGGATTCCCTGAACTCTGCGGGGACTTATAAGCCTTCTGACTTGAAGCCATCAACGGCTGCTAATTCAGCAACACCTCCTGCTGACAAACCTGCGACCGAAATACCTTCTCAAGCCCCAGGTATTCCTGCCGCCTCCTAGATAACAAATCTAGAACGTTCTTGGCTGGTTTTATCCTCCCACCGAATCATTTCCGGATGAAACCGTTCCTGGTGTGATTACGAACTTTCCTTCAAAGGCACCTCCGGGTTCCATACTCAACCCTCCAGGCGGGGTGTTCAGGTCGCCTTGCACTCTCGCCTCCCCAAGTAATTCAAGCAGACGGGATGCATGCAAACTTCCCTTCACTGATCCACTGACTCTGATAATCGGAGCGTGAATTTCTCCTTCAACATCTCCAGAAGGTCCAATGGTAACTTCTCTCTGACTATTGATGTTCCCCTTGTATTCTCCATCAATCCGGATCGATTCCTTCGATTCCACATCTCCTTCGACCTTTAAATCGGGGCCAAGGTATCCGCTGATCATTTTCATCTGATTTCCTTTCCAGGCAACGAGTAAGCCTTTTCAATTAAATAGACTCAACTTCCTTCCTTAGAAGATTTGCTTCATCAGTAGAATTCTGCAGGAATGGTGCCCAAGGATTTTCAGGACGAATTAACGTTTCTGGAATGGTTCCAGGGATTTTTCAAATTCTCTGTAAGTTGGGGGATTTGAGGGGTCATAAGCTATGGAAGAGGAACTGACATTCCAGGTCCATTGGTTCTGTTTAGCATTCTTAATTGCTCCAGTACTCCCCAATCCGTCGGGAGCATATTCTGCTTTAGCAAGGGGGAGGCTCACTCCAGATTTTTTCTGAAGGGCTTCTAGAACCACTGATACATGCTGATATTCCGGTTGTTTCGGATCTTCCCTGAGTTCGGTTTGCTGGATTTGTTTCGCCGCCTGCATCGCCACCTTGGCACGCTCACGGGCACTTCGTGCATCCGGGGCATAGATCCTGACAAGAAGTCTGGAGCGTCCCGGGTTACTTTGGTCCTGCAAAGCGAGAACTTCATAATCAGGGAGAGCAACACGGGTATTTTGGGGACTCCGTTGATCCAGCAACATCGGCAGAAGCAGGATCAGTAACGCGAGAGGAATTCCCAAGAGCCCGGTTGCGTAACGAATCCAGACTCCTGACAAATCAGGGATCTTCAAGATCAATCGGTTCCACAAAGGAGGAATGAAAGGCAGGCTCCATAAGACCAGAAAGCCACATGATATCCAGGAAAAGGGAAGAAATGCGATTCCACAAATGAGCAAAAAGAGGGGAAGCAAATAATCCCGGAAACCTCTGGATGTTCCTGACGTATCAGCATCTGATTGTTTGCCCTTCGGACCTTTTTCCAAGGAAGGCGGATCCGGGATGAACTCAGTTGCGGGAGGCGGGTTTTTAGAAACCGAGGCGCTGTCCTCAACCCTTTGGTAATTGGCTTTGGACCAGCAAAACTCGGAAGACATGGTTGCACCGCAAAGGCTTGATGGCATCGGCAGGTTCAGCAATGCCTTTTTCAACTCAATCACCCTTCCATCATACTCACTGCATGAATCACAGCATTCTGCTGAGATGATCCTGACTTTGCTAATCCCTTCGCTTTCAAAACCCAAGAGCCTTGCCTGCCGTGCTTTTTGCTGGAACTCAAAGGATTCCTTTCCAAGCTGATCAAGAAACCGGGCCATGTTGCTATAACCCTCCTCAAGTTCCTGATAATCCTTGCATTCATCAATCAGATCTTCATACAATCCAAGGTAGATATCATTCTCCTCTGAAGCTTTTCCCGCATTTACAAAAGCCTTTCTTTTTTCTTCAAAATCCTTCTGGGATTTTCCCGCTTTTTGAAGTTCTTTTGGAAATGGCATGGCTGATTGAGGAAATGAAGGGTAAGGGACTTTACAATGTAAAAATCATGGGGAAAAAAATCAACGTATCAACAGAATGAAAACCAATCCCACGCCGCCGATTCCCGTCCAGGGATATTTATGGATGGGCCGGAACATCGGAATCAAGGATCAAAGTCTCGATTTCGGAGTATTGGCCGCGGCTCATCCCTGCAGTGCCGCTGCAGTTTTTACCCGAAGCAATCTCCCGGGAGCCCCGGTTATCGTCGGACGTGAACATGCAGCTAAGGGAACACTTCAGGCAATCGTGGTCAACTCAAAATGTGCCAATGTATGTGCCAGTGGACCGCAGAAGCGCTCAAAATACAACCCGCGTTGGTCCTGCCAGCTTCAACAGGAGTGATCGGCCTGCCTTTACCAATGGATAAAATTCGTGAAGGAACCCTTAACATTGATACAAACCTGGACAACTCCGCAGAGGCCGTAGAGTCCTTTGCAAGAGCCATCATGACCACCGACACCCATCCAAAATGGAGAAATGCCCGATCTGGACATGCAAGTCTGCTCGGAGTGGCCAAGGGATCAGGCATGATCGAACCGAACATGGCAACGATGCTGAGCTATTTAGTGACCGATGCTGAAATCGATCATTCAAAACTTCAGGCGATGCTGAAACGAGCTGTTGATGCATCTTTTAACCGTATCAGTATCGATACGGACACTTCCACCAGTGATATGGTTGTGCTGATGGCAAACGGAATGGCAGGCCGGGTAAACGAGGATGAATTTGAAAAAAACCTAACCGGCCTCTGTCAGGATCTGGCCAAAGACCTTGTGAGAGACGGTGAAGGGGTAACCAAACTGATAGAATTGAAAATCAGTGGTGCAGATTCACCTCAGATGGCTCAGAAAATCGGTAAATCCATCATCAATTCTCCGCTGATCAAAACTGCAGTGCATGGGGCTGACCCGAATTGGGGGCGTTTCGTGATGGCGGTTGGGAAAGTCTTTGAACATCCTGTAAGGCTTGAGGAACTGGAAATACGCTTTGGTTTGGGTGAGAAAATGCAGGCCGTCAACTCACAACTTCTGAAAGAGGAGGCGGTAAAGTTGGAAAGCATTAGTGAACTTCTTCAGAAGGATACCATTCCAATCGAGGTGGTTGTCGGTCATGGAGATCACTCCGAAACCTTTTGGGGCTGCGATCTCTCCAAGGGCTACATCGATGAAAACGCATTTTACACCACATGATTTCTCGGAAATGACACTTCCTGAAAGTAGAATTTACACCTGTGTTGATGAATCCAGAAGTCATGCACTGCATTTTCTGGAAGGGCAGAAACTGGTCCAAGACATGGCCTTGATGCACCAATTATACGGTTCAGGATTCGCCTTTTTCCGCAAAATATGTCTCACGGTTCAGCCCATGCTTTGTTTGTTAAAGCAAGGAGAATACTTTGGATTCTACCTTGATTCGGACGAACCTTACTTTCGATTGAAAATTGAACTCACTGCAGGAGGAGCCATCCGCGCGATGTTGCTCCCTGAAGATTTTCAAGAATTTCCGGAAAAGGTCAGTGGGACCATGCGCCTGAATAAGTATTCAGCCAAAATTAAATCTCCTTACCAATCGGTGCTCGAAATTCAAAATCATTCCCTGGATAAAATTTCAGACCACATCCTCCAAAATTCTTACCAGATGGTGGGTTCTGTGATTGTTTCTGAAACCAGTGACCAGAGCATCTTGGTTTTAAAACTTCCAAATCCCGAAAGTTCTGAAGAAGTTGATGAAATGGAAGGGTCAATGGAACTGCCTCCCCATCAAGTAAACCTCTATCACCAAATGCTCTCGAAGGGAGAAACCGATTCAGAAAAAATTCAATTGCTTCTCAAGGAGAATGGTTTTGATTTTCTCGCAGGGCGGGATGTTTTTTTCAGATGCAACTGTTCCCACAAAAGGATGATTCAAAATCTTCACCTCTATCAACAAAACGATCCTCAACCCTTGTTTGACGAATCTCAAACCTCACTATCGGTGACGTGTGAATACTGTAAAAAGGAATATCAAATCACCGCCGAAGATCTGAATCAAAATCCTTACGTAGTCAACTAGGTCAGTTTGCTTCCTTAAATTTTTCAGGGAGAATCTTAAAAAAAAACACCATTAAAAATGAACCAAACTTTTGAAACTTCATGAAAACAGGTTTACTGCTGATCAATCTCGGCACCCCGGACAGTCCAAGCACGGCAGATGTGAGGAGTTATCTTCGTGAGTTTCTTTCAGATCCGAGAGTGATTGATTTACCGTTTCTCGGAAGATGGTTGTTGTTGAACCTGATCATCCTTCCTTTCCGCCCCCGTCGTTCGGCAAAGGCTTACAAATCAATCTGGACCGAGGAAGGTTCTCCCTTAAAAGTTGAAGGAATGAAGTTGACTTCAGAACTCAACCAGTTCCTTAAGCAGGATCAAGTCCAGGTGGTACTGGCAATGCGTTATGGCAATCCATCGATAGACAAAGGTTTGAAAGAACTGAAAAATCTGGGTTGTGACCGACTGCTGGTCCTTCCTCTTTTCCCGCAATATGCTTCGAGCACCACCGGCTCTGCCCTGGAAGCAGTCTACCGCATGGCAGGACATGATTGTAATATCCCCATGCTGGAAGTGCTTCCCCCGTTTTTTGATCATCCATCTTTCATCAAAGCCTTTGCCAAGCAAGGAACAAGCTTTTGTGAAAACTCACCGGATCATGTCCTGTTCAGCTTTCACGGACTTCCCGAGCGCCACCTGATACGTGGGGATGAGGAAAACCATGGCTGCCTCCAGAAAGATGATTGCTGCCTCTCTGTGGTGGAAGGAAACCGTTACTGCTACCGAGCCCACTGTTTCAAAACGGCAGCCTTGATTGCTTCAGAACTCAAACTCGAAGCCGAACGGTGGAGTGTTTCTTTTCAGTCAAGGCTTGGCAGGGCAGAATGGATTAAACCCTATACTGAATCCAGAATTCGTGAACTTGCGAGGAAGGGAGTCCGGAGACTGGTGGTATTTTGTCCCTCTTTTGTCGCCGATTGCCTGGAAACTTTGGAAGAAATCCAGATTGGAGGAAAAGAGATTTTTCTTGAAGAAGGAGGAGAATCTCTGGAAATGGTTCCATCCCTTAATGCCTCTCCCGACTGGATTGAAGGACTAGCGGAGATGGTAAGAGCAAAGCTCTAATTTTTTTCTCGCCCCAGGCAATGTCTTAAAGCCTGTTCCAATTCAGGGTATCGGAATTCGAAACCTGCTTCCAGAAGCTTTTTAGGAATGACATGCTGGCTTGCAAGAATGGTCTGCATCGCCATCTCACCAAAAATCACACGAAGTGCTAACGCAGGAACGGGAAAGAGGGTAGGACGCTTCAATACCCAACCAAGGATGGTGGTGAATTCAACATTGCTTACCGCATTAGGCGAGACAAGATTGTAAATGCCCTGCAAAGTTTCATTTTCAATGAAAAACATGATTGCACGGATCAGGTCTTCCATGGCAATCCAGCTCATCATTTGATGCCCCGAGCCAAGGGTTCCTCCCAATCCGAATTTAAAAACCGGGAGCATTTTGGCCAAAGCTCCTCCATCCGGACTCAAGACTACCCCCATTCGCATGTTCACCACACGGGTTCCCACCTTGTGTAATGGTTCCGGTGCAGATTCCCAATCTTCAACCACATCTGCCAAAAAACCACGACCCTTCGCACTTTCCTCATTAAATTTTGTTTCATTCGCGACCCCATAAAAACCGATTCCTGACGCACTGATTAGGGTTTTCGGAGGTTTGTCTTGGGCGGCAAGTGTTTCGAACAAAAACCTCCCAGCGTCACTTCGGCTGAAAATGATTTTCTTTTTGATTTCATGAGTCCAGCGCTTACCGACAGGTTCACCGGCAAGGTGAATCACCGTTTCTACTTCACGGAGTTTTTCCGTTTCCAGGATTCTCTCATGAGGATCCCAAAAAACCTGATCTTCAGAGGAATGTGAAGGATGACGGCTGAGTTTTAAGTGGGGAATATCAAGAGTTTGGAGTCTTTTACATAAGACAGAACCGACCATTCCAGTTGCTCCTGTCACCAGAATCGTCATGACTCACACCGTCGGGAGTGGTACCTCTTCACCAAAACTGGGCACATCATAGCCTTTTTGAACGGACGGCCTCGAAGCAATTTCCAGATACCAGCGATGTACATGAGGGTAATCGGAAAAATTCATCTGATGCCAGCCGAATCGAGCCACCCAAGGCCAGATTGCTATGTCCGCAATCGAAAAATTGGATGCCATAAAGTTGTTCTCTGATAGATGGTCATCCAGGACTTTATAAAGTCTTAAGGTCTCCTTGTGATACCTTGCCGAAGCGTACGTGCTGGCATCCGGATGATGCTTCAGGAAATGATGGGTTTGCCCGAACATTGGGCCTACGTTGGCCATTTGCCACATCAACCACTGGATGATATCCCAATAGTCATTTGCAGGAAGTAATTGTTTCGTTTTTTCCGCGAGATAGATCAGAATCGCACCTGATTCAAATAGAGACTTTCCATTATCCTGATCAACAATTGCAGGAATTTTCCCGTTCGGACAAATTTTCAGGAAATGCTTTTGATGCTGTTCACCTTCATTGATATTGATTGGGTGAACCTCGTAATCAAGGCCCACTTCCTCGAGCATGATGGAGATTTTTCTCCCATTCGGTGTTTTCCAGGTATAGAGATCAATCATTCTGCTGAGACCATGTAAACTTTCGCTGACATTCCGGATCTCAGTTTAAGATTGGGATTTGCTGCGTGAATGAACACAGGAAATTTCCCATCTTGAGTGTTTGCTGTCCAGGAAAGACGGTCTACTTTTCCGGCAAATCGCTGGTTTGGATAAGCAGGTGTGGTGAAGACTACTTTCTGCCCTATTTGTATCCTGGAGAGGTCCTCTTCTTTTACTCCGACTTCTATTTCAACACGGTCAACATTGACAATGTCAAATAACCTGGCTCCATTCCCAACGACTTCTCCCTCCTCATAATATTTTTTGATGACAATGCCAGAAATTTTTGAACGAATCATAGTATCGTTCAGATTATCCATCTTCAGAATCACATCCTGTTCGCTGAGTTTTAAAGATAGAGCCGCATTTTCTTTCCCTAGTTGAGCCCTGACCAGTTCTTGTTCAGCACGCATCTTCGCAAGTTTAGAGTTTTCAAGATTTAACATTGTTCCTTCAAGGTCTTGCTGGCTTTTCAGAAGATTCAACTCGGCATTCGATAAAGATAACATCCCCCTGTCTAATTCTAGCTGAACAGCATCCAATTGAGATTTGGTTGAAGAGCCTTGTTCAAAAAGAGTTTGCTCATCCTTCAATCTTCGTTTTATGTCTTTAAGATTCGTTTCCTGAACCATCAGAGAATTTTTACTCACCTCAATTTGTGTTTCAGCAAGTTTAACCTGCCTCTGACGATCTTTAATGGTGTTGCTTGCAGAATCGATCTGGACCTTTGCCAGAGAAATTTGTTGTTCCCTATCTCTCAGATTATTTTGATTTATTTTTTGTTGGAGTTGAGCGAGTTCCAATTGCTGTTTTTGAGTATCGTTCTTGAGCGAAAGAAGTAATTGATTTTTTTGAACCTCATCGTTTTCCTCGACAGTAATCGCTGTGATTCGTCCTCCTACACTGGTTTGCTCCCGTATGATCTCAATTGGACGGATTGTTCCCTCAAGTGAAATTGGGATGCGTGCCGACCAAAGGTTTTCGACATTTGCCAATGCTTTCAGATGAGCGGTTCCGAAAACAAAAAAGAGGACTCCCATGATCCAAATCTGGATTTTTGAAAACGGTTTAAACAAAGACATTTTTAACTCCGATTAAGAAATTCAGCTCACTGCTGGATTATCAGCAGTATTGTTAATGAAGGATTTTGATCGATTGAACAAACGAATGATTCGGCCTCGACCTCCTTCGATCAGTGAATAAAGTACAGGAACCATGAACAAAGTCAGGAAGGTCGCAACCCCCAATCCATACATGATGGCCAGCGCCATTGATTTCCAGAAACTTCCACCCTCTGCTCCGAAAACGATGGGATTGTCCCTGGTAAAATCAACATCCATCCCGATGGCGAGAGGCGCCAAACCCAGAATAGTCGTCACCGCGGTTAGAAGAACTGGCCGGAACCTGACTGCTGCTGCAGTGATCATTGCTTCTCCTGCTTCAAATCCCTGCTTTCTGAGTTGTTTGACAAAATCGAGCATGACAATGGCGTTATTCACGACAATCCCCGCCAAAGCCACCGTTCCCACTCCCGTCATGATGATGCCAAAGGGCCGGTCATGAACAATCAATCCAATCAACACCCCCATGATCGACATGAACACGGATGTGATCACAATCAGAGGAAGAGCGATCGAATTGAATTGGGCGATCATCACCAAAAGAATCAGAAATACGGCAATGATCATCGCCTGCCCAATAAACTTTTGGGTTTCCTTCCGATCCTCATTTTCTCCAGTGAAGCGCATACTGATTCCCTCAGGCAATTCAAACCCGGTCAATGCCTTCTGTACCATCCTCACCAGCACCGGACCAGGCAGTCGAAAAGCATCCCCACTGATGGTGATGGCCCGGTTTGTGTCCACATGACGGATTGAGCCATAAGACGGACCGCTTTCAACAGAAGCAATTTCACTCAGACGAACCAACTCACCGGTTGGAGTGAAGATGAAAAGTGAGGCCAGATCCGCCTGGTTTTGACGGAAACTCTGGTCGAGTTGAACCCATATGTCATATTCCTCAGTCCCGTCCCTGAACACCGAAACTTTTTTCCCGTTGAAAGCCGTTCTCACGGTGCTGGCAATTTCACGGGCTCTCAGTCCCAGACGGGAGGCTTTGTCACGGTCGATTATCACTTTGAGCTCCGGCCGGCTTCGGTCAAAATCATCCGTCAGGTCAACCAGACCAGGGACATTTTTGATCTTCTGTTTGATCTGCTCCACCACCTTGATCATTTTTGTAAAATCCTCACCACGGACCTCTATGTTGAGGGGCATCCCCGTGGGTGGTCCTGCCTGAGCTTGAGAAAGTTTGACTTCAACTCCGACCATCCTCTCGAGTTGATTCCTCAGATTTTTGATCATGACGGATGGTTTCTCGATCCATTCTTCCCAGTTGGGAAATGCCAGGACAATATGACTCAAGTAGGTTGTTGTACTTCCGGATGATGATCCGCCAAAACCACGACGTTGGCCCACATTGGCGACGAGGGCTTCAAGGTTTTCAATATCCTGATCCAGATAACCTTCCACTTCCTGCACGTAGCGGTTTGACACTTCAAGGGTGGTCCCCATCGGTGCGGTGATATTAACAACCGCCTCTTCGGGTTCGGTTTTTGGAAAAAATTCGATGCCTTTACGAGGAAAGGTTTTGGTGCCGTAAAGATAGAACGTTCCAAAAAACAGCATCAGAAATACCAGCAGGAGAGAAAATCTCCATTTCAACACTCCTCTGAGCAGCCAACGGTATCCGCGCAGGATCAATGACTTATCGATCAGTTTCAGTTCATCAAAATCGGGAGTGATTCCTTTCTTGGTCTTGACCCGCATCAGGGTCGAACACAGGACAGGATTGATCAACATCGCCACAAATAACGAGGATGAAAGAGTGATGATGAGGGTCATCGGTAAAAATTTGATGAACTCACCTGAAATTCCAGGCATGAAAATCAACGGGAAAAAAGCCGCAATCGTGGTGATGGTCGAAGTGGTCACCGGTACCGCGATTTCTTTAACCCCGATCATTGCTGCTTCAACTCGTTTTTTCCCGGCCTGTCGATGACGGAAAATGTTTTCCACCACCACAATGGCGTTATCCACCAACAATCCCAGTGAAAGGATCAAACTGAAGAGAACCACGATGTTGAGGGTGTAACCTAACGAGTTCATCAGAATCATGCTGGTCAGAAAAGAGAGGGGAATGGCAATTGCGACCAACAGAGAATTGCTGATTCCCATCACTAGCAGCAGAACCACAAAAACCAGGATGAAACCAGTAATGATATTGTTCTCAAGATCATTGACTATTTTCTGCACCCTTTTCCCTGCATCCGAAAGAATGCTGAACTTGACTCCTCCCTGATAATCATCCTCAAGACCTTCAACAATTTTGATGACACTGTCCCGGATGGCCAGTAGGTTCTCACCGCTACGTTTGATGACACTGAGGGATACCGATTCGTATCCGTTAAGCCGCGATTTACTCGTGATTTCCTTATAGCCGAACTCAACTCTTGCAACATCACGCACCCTGACCGGAACCTGTTCAGGTGCAGAGATCAAGGCTTCATTGATGCCTTCCGGGGTTTCAAATTCACCAGGAACCCGGATCAGGTACTTCGTCGGCCCCATTTCAACACTCCCTCCCGGAAGATTGGTATTTTCACTACTGATTGCATTTGAAACCTGGTTCAAATCGAGGCTGTAGTAGCTCAGCTTGTCAGGGTTGACGTAAACACGGATCTCTCTTTCAAGCCCTCCTGCTCTCCGAACTTCCAATATACCGGGGATACCTTCGATTTCTTCTTTCACGTCATCCGCCAGATTCGTAAGTGCCAACAGCCCCATATCTCCGGCAAGATTGAGGATCATCAAAGGCCTTTCCGAAAGATTGATTTCATTGATCGAATAATCTTCAGCATCTTCCGGAAATTCCGGTTTGATCATGTCCATCTTTTCACGGACCTTGATCCTCGCTTCCGTGATATCAAAATCGGAGGTGAATTCCAGCGTCAGCGCCGAGACTCCTTCTGAGGAAGTGGATTTGATTTCCTTCAGGTTTTTGATTGTCTGTAACTCCTGCTCTGCCTTATTGGTAATCAGAGACTCGACATCTTCAGGAGATGCTCCAGGAAAAGGAATGGTAACAATCAGAAGGGGAATCTGAATATCAGGTGCTGCCTCACGAGGGATTTGCCGATAAGACATGTATCCCCAGAGCGAAATAACCACAACAATGATGAAAATGAAGATCGGATTTCGGATCGCGATGTGACTAGGATGCATGCTTCAGCCGTTTATTTAACGATGCTTACCGTTTCGCCGTCAGTCAATTTGGAGTGCCCCTCGACCACCAGCCTATCTCCAGGTTTTAATCCTTCCAAAACCTGCACCCTGTCCTGCATGCTTTGACCGGTGACAATACTCTGTTTCACGGCCTTATCCTGTTCCACTAAGAACACGACACGCCCGGCATCCCTTTCCAAAATGGAATGCCTTGGGACAACAACCTGCTCGTCAGAGATTTGTTTGGTGAATGTAACCCTGGCCAACATCCCGGGTCTTAATTCTCGTTTTGGATTGTCAACCACAATTTCAATCGGGAAGGTTCTATTCCTTGAATCTGCCTCCAATCCGATGGTCTGAACCTTGCCTCGATATTGCTGATCAGAAAGGGCATACAACTCCACTCCGACCGTTTCCCCTTCACTGATTTTCATGATGTCCTGCTCTGGAATATTGACTTGGACCAAAACTTTATCCAGATCCAGAATTTCCACCAAAGGATCGCCTTTCCTGACAAATTCTCCTACCTTGACATGCCGGATTTTAACCGTTCCTTTGAGAGGAGAGTTAATCACGGATTTTCGCAAATTAATCAAAGCCAGATCACGGTCCAGTAAACTTCTGTCAGCCTGAGTTCTCGTTTGATCCAATTTGGATTGGGGAATCAACTTTCTCTGGGCTAATTTTTCATCACGGCTCAAATTCGTTTGCGCCAGTTTAAGATTTGCTTCTGCAATTTTAACCCGAAGGGTTAATTCTTTAGTTGAGATATTAATCAGTTTCTGCCCTTTTTTGACCTCATCAGCCTCTTCAAAATTGACTGCTTCAATCACCCCTTCCATCTCCGAAGTCATCCTGACCCGTTCATTGGGGAGCAGATAACCGACGAAAGTGGATTCAATTTTTAACGCTTCGGTCCCCACTGAACTGACTCTCACATTTGTTTTTTTGATTTTTTTGGGAGGGCCTTTTCTGGAGGATGACACGGCCTTGGGTTTCCCTTTTCCATACTCTTGCCCCGAAGACTGATCATTTGCTGAGTTTCCTGTTTTCGGTGATTTTCCTTCTTCAGGTTTTTGACAGGATCCCATCAAAAGTAAAATTATCCCAAGGCAGGAAAAGATGATGTTTCGTTTAACCATGAATTATTTGGAGGATTTAGTTTTCTGGTATTTGGTAGTATTCATAAAATTCTCCGGATAGAACAAGCAATTCCAGGAATTTTTTTTCAAAATTGACTCTTCTCAAAATTTCCTGTTGTTGGCTTCTGGCAAGGTCCTGCTGAAACTGTGAAACCTGGTAACTTGTGCTTTTTCCTAATTTCAATTTTTTAATCTCATTGTTGAGCTGCTTTTCCGAAAGTTGACTCAAGGCTTTTGCGGCACTTAAATCTTCTTCCAGAACTTTGAAGTCTCGCATGATCGACTGAAGCCCGACTTGAAGCTCCGATTTACGATCTTCAATCTGGATTTGGATTTGCCGGGATTCGAGATTTTTCTGTCTCAAATTTTCTTGGTTTTTTCGATCACCAAGGGGAAGAGTCCAGGTCAGGGTTGCACTCATTCCATGAAGATTTGAGTTTCCAAAATCGGATGCTCCACCAAAACTGCTGGTGCTGTAGCCTTTGACAGTATAGGCCAGGTCAAGGTTAAGATTGGTGTTGAGGTTATTTTCGAGTTGTTGGATTTCAAAGGACTTTTGCTTGAGAGAGGCCCGATTTAAAGCAATTTGACTATCATTTTCATAAACCACCTCAAGTAATTTTTCTGAATCTTTCAAGTCTTCAGAATGCATGCTGGGGATGTCAGAGGGATAAAGTCCTACAGGAAGAACCGGGAGGTTCAGTGCTGCCCTTACCTGATCCTCGACCTTCAAGGCATCCTGCCTGAGGGAATAAAGCGTTTGCTCGTCGCGTAACAATTGGGTTTCTGAAGCAAGCACTTCCGTGGGACTCAATTGACCTGCCCGTTGACGGGCCTGATTGTCACGGAGCAACTGCTGTGAGATGGTCACTGATTTTTTCTGCAGTTCAATGGACTGGTAGATGCTTACCAGATCCCAGTAAATCGAAGCTATCCCCTGAAGCAGTCCGAGTTTGGAACTTCTCGAATTCCAATACGCACGTTCGACTCCGATTTCTGCGAGTTTGACTGGGAGGTTGTTGACCTCAAATCCCGCATCCTTGAAAAATGGAACTTTCAGATTAGCACTTAAACTTGATTGACTGTATGGATCGGATGAGGTCGTGCTTTCAACGGAACTCCAATCTTCAGCGACCAAAGTGGTGCTCTGAGAATTCCTTTCTGACAAAGTGAACCCATATGACATTCCGTTATCGAGTTTTTTACTGAAAGTGGTTGATATGGTATTGACAGAACTTTCGCTTCCTCCGCTTGCTGAACTTAAGGATGCCGAATTTGAATAGCCGAAGCTCGTTTGAAGCGTGGGATGATTCCTCTCCCTTGTCCCAATCACTTGAGTCTGAGCGGCTTCTTCTGACAGAGCTAAAGATTTGAAAGCCAGGGTTCGCTCCAGGGCAACTTCAAGAATCAGTTTTAAGGGGACCTGCGCCATATCCCGTCCATCGAACTGAAGCACCTCAACCCGTTTCAGTAACCTTTGTATTTCTTCCTGACTTAATGTTTCTGCTAGCAAGTTAGGAGACAATGCCAAAAACAGAATCCAGATTTTTACTATTTTGAGAGAAAATCTCATATTAGTTTTAAAATGCGTAATTCAATGGAGGCTTCCCAGGATCTGTTTGAAGTTTTAGCGGATTTTAGAGGAACTTAGATTTTTATGATCTCGGTTAGTTTAGAGCAACATCCCTTTGGAGTCATTTCGGAAATGTATGGGAGTGTTGCAATTTGTAAACGGTCTACTGTCCAATGGTTCCCCAGGGATAATCCACAAAGAGAATCACCTCCCTCCCCTCCTGTCCGGTAGCCAGGTCAAAGCGGTAAACAAATCCTGAACTCGTCACCAGCCTCACTCCTGCTCCCTGGGAGGTTCTTTTTTCGTCCCAGAGTTGCTCACTGGTGTCCGCTACACTTCCTTCTTCATAAAAAAAGGCGAGCTGGACTCCGGTACGAACATCGCGAATGAACAACAAATCGAAGGGTTTGTTCTCATCCGTCAAATTCCAGCGAAATTCTGCACCCCTGAATTCAACCTGTGCTCCGCTGAACCGTCCTCCGGCATAGGAACGAAGTCTTGAGGCACCTCCAAGAGAACCCGCTGTACCGTATTGGTTATTGGTTTTAGCAACCTTTGCTTGGTCTAATAATGCAGCTTCTTCAGCAGATGTACAGGTCTTCACCGTGCAATTTTCCGAGATCAATTTGTTGTACAAAGATGTTTGATCCGTATTTCCCTGCTTTCGCACAAAAGCACCCGAACGAAACCAGTTCAGGGCGAAGGTACTGCTGCTCAATAAAGGCAAGTAGGTCGAGACGTTATAATCCTGAACATAATAATCTGGAGCATCAGAGTCTGCCGGAGGACGGTCTGAGATAGTGGAAACCAGGCGAATCCCTTTGCGTGGGTCGACACGATCGTCGGTCCAGTCGATCTGCGCCCCATCCGTTCTGCTTTTGACTTTGAATTTTTGAGGCGGATCAAATTCTACAAGCAAGTTTTCTTCATTATCCCGAATCGCGCTGGTAGAGGCATTAATGTCGTATTGAATGGTGAACAGTTCGAACATCCTGTCAAAAAGAGTCAGAATCAGTCTCCCCCCGCCAAGACTGGTATCGGCCAACTCGGTTATGAAAAAATTTTCAGGATCAGAATCCATTTTTCGATCCCGATATACTTTCTGAGACCCCTTATTGAACCGCACTGTAGTCAGATCCAGCAGGAGGGTTTCAGGCCAAAGTGGGAGATCCGTGACTCCCGCAATGGTCCCCCGGACATTTCCGCTGATACCCACAACAAAAAGGTCAATGGTTGTTTCAGTACTTCCAAAGGGGATGTTGTTAAACGCTCCCAATAAGCCAAAACCTGCTCCCGCTCCGGGAAGAATGTATGGAATCGGTGCCAACAGGTACCCAAAATCGGTGGTAAATTGATCACGCCTTCGTTCCAATCCCGAAACGGAGGCAGCGGTAACAAAAAAAATTATTAGGAATATTAACGTCTTTTTGAGCATGGCTTGTGGTACGCTTTGTCGTTCAGTCCGGATTTTTTAGAGAAAGATTGCCGAGTGTGTCCTGGCTTTACAAGTTGAAGGTTTAAAAATATTTGCTGAAATCACGATTGGACTTTCTGGTAGGTGTTATTTTACTGACAACTGTTCCAAATTTTTGGAATCTTAACGTTTCTTAAATTTAAAACATAGCTTCAACTATGAGTGACCAACAGATTGAAAACGGAGAACCAAGAGTCATAACTGATTCTGAAGGATTAATGGCCCAATTTGTCGAAGTTCCGGTTGAAAGAGACATCATCCCTGTTTACTGTGCCTTTCCTCAGGGACAGGAGATGATGCCTTTGGTTCTGGTTGTTCAGGAAATTTTCGGGATTCATGAGCATATCCAGGATGTATGCCGAAGGTTTGCTAAAATGGGCTGTATCGCACTTGCTCCTGATCTTTATTTCCGACAAGGATCCGTCAATGGACTTTCCAACCCTGAGCAGATCTATCCGATTGTCTCCCAAGTTCCGGATCAACAAGTGATGCAGGATCTTGATGCCACTGTAACCTGGTCCCTTGAGAACGGATTGGCGGATCCTCAAAGAATGGGAATCACCGGTTTTTGCTGGGGAGGAAGAATCGTCTGGCTCTATGCATCAATAAACAGCGAGCTCAAAGCCGGTGTTGCTTGGTATGGAAGGCTGGATAATCAGGTTACCCAAAATCAGCCTAGACATCCCATCAATGTGGCTGATGATCTCAAATGTTCAGTATTAGGGTTGTATGGAGGCCAGGATCATCTCATCCCGAACGAGCTTGTTGAAAAAATGAATTTGAACTTAAGTAATAATAAAAAGAATTCAATGATTGTTACCTATCCACAGTCCGGACATGGTTTTTTTGCCGACTACCGAAGTAGTTACAATCAAAAGGATGCCGAGTCCGGATGGAGTGAATTACTGGCTTGGTTCAGAAAGCACGAGATATTGGAATAATCACCAATTGTCTTCAAATTCCGTGAATTGGTTGTAAGACACGGTTAAGAAATCCCTGATAGACAGTTGGGCCTTCTGTTGCAATCAAACAAATACATTCCTGGCCTGTATCCGCAATGGGTTGGTGAGTGTCATCATGATCAACATCAGCAACGTCACCCTGCTGAAATCTTCCAATTTCATCACTGTACGATCCGCGAAGAATCAAAGCCAATTCAGTCCCCGAATGTGAATGAGTTGGGAGGGTCGTGCCTGGAGTGATTTTGAATAAACGAACTGTTCCTGATTTCCCGGCATCAGCATCAATGGATACATGCCGTAAACCTGGAGCAAGGAATTTCCAATTCAAGTCGTCAAGAGGCGAATTGATATAATCCCAAAGAGGCTGAGGAATTTCATCATCACCAGAAGGTGAATTAGCAGTGGGAGGATCTTGTGCGATATCATCAAGCTTAGAAAGAATTTGATCCAAACTGCTCATATTGACATTGCATGGTTCAAGATCGTCGATCAATGCTCCCCCGATCATTTCGGCATCATTTACTTTTTGCTGACACTCCTGACAAAAACTTAGATGGGAAGCCACGACGAGGCTAAATGCTTCAGTTAAACTTCCTGAGGCATAAGCCTTTCACAGTGCCGAGGGGGATGTTCAATTCTTCAGATATTTCCCCATGGGATTTGTCTTCAAAAAATGACATTTGTACCACTCTGCATTGTTCAGGCGGCAGCATGGCGAGTGCATCAGCGACTCTATGTTGACGGTGTGTAAGATCGACTTTTTTATCAGCACCATCTGAGTTATCAACTGGTTCGGCAATATCATCAATGTTGATGGTAGGCCTCTTATTTCTCCTGAAAGCATCAATTTTCAAATTTCTAGCAATTGTATAGATCCAGGTACTTGCAGACGCTTTTTCAGGATTAAATTGCTTAGATTTTCGCCAAATGTTGAGCATGGTCTCCTGAACAAGCTCTTCAGCTTGATTGTCAGTTGATCCCTGCTTCATCAAATAGTTCTTCAACCTGGGGGCGAAGTGTTCGAAAATTTCGGAGAATGCTTGTTTGTCTGCATCCGATCCAATTCTGACCAAAAGCTCGGAAAAATTATTACGAGGTTTTGGCGGAATGACGTTGTGTACCATTTGAAGATTTGTTCTCATACAAGATGCCTACGATCTAATTATGATTTGGATCAGTTTTTTTTAAAAAAAGATGATCTACATCAATATCAACTCGTAACAACATGTTATTTTTGGAATTTTTCTATATAAAAAAATGAGAATAGCTATCGTAGGCTCGGGAATTTCAGGTTTATCTGCATTCTGGTTGTTGAATCAACACCATGATGTCGTGCTTTTTGAAAAGGATGATAGGCCAGGAGGACATTCCAACACAGTTGAGGTAGATACATCACAAGGAATCATTCCGGTCGATACAGGTTTTATTGTATATAATGTCAAAAATTATCCGAATCTGATTCAGCTTTTTGATTACCTGAAAGTTCAAACCGAGGCGACGGACATGTCATTTTCGGTTTCAAGAGACAATGGAGAATTTGAATATTCAGGGGGAGACCTTCGGGGACTCTTTGCCCAGGCATCAAACATTGTTAAACCGGTATTTTGGAAGATGCTATACGAAATTGTGCGTTTCTACAAGGAAGGCCGCAATTTCGTAGAAAATAACACTTTACCCGATTGCAGCCTCGGGCAATATCTTAAGGATCGTCATTACAGCGACAAATTCATCAATGACCACCTTCTGCCAATGGCAGCAGCGATATGGTCTGCTCCTGCAGAGACTCTGAAGTCCTACCCACTCAGTTCATTCCTTAAGTTTTGTGATAACCATGGCCTGATTCAAGTTACCAATAGGCCTCAGTGGAGAACGGTTAAAGGAGGAAGCCGTGAATATGTCCAAAAGATTACCGAACCTTTTTCTGAAAAAATCCGACTCAATTCAGCCATTGTCAACATCATCAGATCCGGCAAAAAAGTAAAAATTGAATCGAGAGGCGGGGTTACCGAGGATTTTGATCATGTCATCCTGGCCACTCATGCCGACCAGGCGTTAAAACTTTTAAAAAACCCTTCTCCTGAAGAATCGGCACTTCTGGGATCATTCCAATACCAACGTAACCAGGCGATTCTCCATTCTGATACAGGCATGATGCCTCTCAGACGTCCTGCCTGGTCCAGTTGGAATTACATGAATCAAACCCGTGAATCGGATCTTGAACACGTTTATGTGACATATTGGATGAATCGTTTACAGAACCTGAAAACGACAACCCCGTTATTCGTGACCCTTAATCCACCACAGTTACCCCATAATTCCACAATTCATCGTACTTTCATCTACCAGCATCCCATTTTCGATCATCAATCCATGGAAGCCCAAAAGAATCTTTGGAAAATCCAGGGAATGAGAAATACCTGGTATTGCGGAAGTTACTTCGGATCGGGTTTTCACGAAGATGGGATCCAATCCGGATTAGCCGTCGCAGAGGCTCTTGGACGGGTTAGAAGGCCCTGGCAGGTTGAAAATGAATCCGGCAGGATCGCATTGCCTCCCCATTGGAATAAACACAAACAGGCGGCCTGAAAAGATGAATTCCAAAATTTACGTTGGAACGGTTATGCATCAGAGGCATAAACCCAAAAAACATATCCTCCGGTATCGCGTCTTTTCCATGCTTCTGAACCTTGAAGAACTTCCTTCACTTGGCAGACGTTTTCGTTTTTTTTCCCATAATGCATTCAATTTATTCAGTATTTACGACAAAGATTTTGGCGGCGGAGATGGGTCTTCACTGCTGGAATATGCCCGATCACAACTGAAAAAATATGGGCTCGGAAATGTGGATGGCCCCGTGATGCTACTTGCCTATCCGAGGATTCTGGGCTTTGTATTCAATCCGCTTTCGGTTTATTACTGTTTTCATCAGTCAGGGGAACTAGGGGCATGCCTTTATGAAGTGAATAATACTTTCGGACAAAGACACAGCTACCTCATCCCGATCAATCATAAAGATCCAAAGGTGAGCATTCACCGATGCAGGAAAAATTTTTATGTCTCTCCTTTCATTAATATGGATGTTTCCTATGAATTCAAAGTAGAAGCTCCAGAACAAAGATTGGTTCTGTCCATTGGTGAATACGATGATCATGGCAAACTTTTGGACGCGGTATTTTCCGGTAAGGAAAGAGCGATATCGGACCGTGTGCTTCTAAAAATGTTCATCACTCACCCCTTGATGACCCTCAAGGTGGTTGCAGGAATCCACTGGGAAGCGCTAAAACTCTGGCTGAAAAAAATTCCGCTGGTACCTAGACCCGCCCCTCCGGAAAATACGGTCACTGTTTTGGATTAATGTTCATGGTCCAAACCTGATCCATTATTTTTGGAATCAAGTATTTACAATCATTCAATTTCCTGACATCAAAAGCATTCTTTATTTCTATGTCTGAAACCACCATCAATGACTCAAACGGCACAGACCTCAGTGCAGGTCGTGAAGCACTGTCAAGCCAGGGTGAAACTGAATCACGCAAAGAATCAAGAACTGAGTGGATTAACCGTTTTTGGGAATTCGCACTGTCCAAACTTCTGAAAAATTTTGAAGTAGGAAACATCACCCTGCGTTATCCCCAAGGTAAGAGCGTCCAATACGGAAAACCTGAATCTGAACCCTCGGCTTACATGAAAGTCAACAGCCATCGGATGATTCGTAAGCTTCTGGTGGAGGGGGATGTAGGCCTTGCTGAAAGTTATATGGATGGTGATTGGGAAAGTTCCAATCTTGTTCCAATCCTTGAATTAGGACCAAGAAATGTCGATGCCATTGAAAATAAAATCTTAGGTTTTAAATTTTTCCGTCTGAAAAACCTTTTTCAACACCTCCTTCGTCCCAATAGCTTAAGAGGAAGCCAACGCAACATTGCGGATCACTACGACCTCGGAAACAGTTTTTATCTGCCATGGCTTGATCGATCAATGACTTACTCCTCGGCATTGTTCGAAGATGAGCATGATAGGAATCCTGATAATGTCGAAGAACATCTTTACCACGGACAAATCAGGAAATATCAGTACATTGCCGATCAATTGAATCTCAAACCTGGAATGAAGGTTCTGGAAATCGGATGCGGCTGGGGCGGCTTTGCTGAAATCGCAGCCCGTGATTATGGATGTCAGGTTGACGGAATTACGATTTCCAAGGAACAGTTGGCCTATGCTTCTAAACGTATTCAAAACTCAGGATTGTCCAAACAGGTCAATCTGTTTTTCCAGGATTATCGTGATCTTGAGGGAAAGTACGACCGGATCGTATCGATTGAGATGCTTGAAGCAGTCGGTGAAAAAAATTGGCCAACCTATTTCAATCAGGTGAAGCAACTTCTGAAACCTGAGGGTGAAGCTTTGATTCAAACCATCCTGATCGAAGACAGTCGTTTTGAAGACTACAGGAAAAAAGCCGACTTCATTCAGCGTTACATCTTTCCTGGAGGGATGCTGCCCTCCCTGGAAATCCTGAAACCCATCTTTTCAGAATACGGGCTCAAACTAAACAATGTGATGCATTTTGGAAATTCTTATGGAAAAACCATGAATCTCTGGAACCAGATGTTTCAAAATGCCTGGTCTGAAATTCAAAATCAGAATTTTGACCTAAGATTCAAGCGCATGTGGGAATATTATCTGGCTTACTGTGAAACAGGATTCAACACCGGAGCGATCGATGTGGCAATGATTCATCTTCAGAAAGAGTCCTCGTGAACCATTATCTCTACTGGCCTGAAGGCCTTTTGATTGCGTGCTCGGTGATGACCATTGCCTGGTTATGGCAATGGAAACACGATCATCCTGCAATCGTAGACGTAGTCTGGAGCTATCTCACTCCTGCATTGGCAGTGGGCTGGATTTTCCTCGAACCGGAAACTCTTTGGACCCGCAAGCTCCTGGTCGCAGTGCCGATCGCCATCTGGGGAATCCGCCTCGGAACCTACTTGCAGAACCGACTTAAACATGATGGATCCGACGGAAGATACAATGCGATGTCAGAAGCCATGGGAAAATGGAAAACATTGGGATATTTTTTCTTTTACCAATTCCAGGCACTGGGAGCATTCTTTCTCGCACTTTCTCCCTACACCGCACTGACTGGTTCTCCTGGAGAAATCAGACTCATCGATCTGGCTGCTTTGATGCTCTGGATCGCCGCATTTTTCGGAGAAAGTATTGCAGACCATCAGCTTGCACGATTTCGTTCAGATCCATCGAACAAGGGCAAAGTCTGTGACACCGGTCTTTGGAAGTACAGCAGGCATCCGAATTATTTCTTTGAGTGGCTTATGTGGATAGTTTGGCTGTTGATGGCATCGGGTTCATCAACCTGGTGGGTGAGCGGAGCTGCAGCCTTGGCCATGTTCATACTGGTAACCAAAATCACCGGCATCCCTTATGTAGAAGACCAGTCCATACGAAGTCGTGGAGATCTTTATCGTGATTATCAACAGAGAACCAGTTCCTTCATTCCCTGGTTCCCTAAGCTCAAGACTGAAATTTGATGAAACAATTGATTCAACTGACCGAAAAAGGGCTGATTCCGGATTTCCTGATCCGTCTCGGAATCCAAAAATTACTGCGGGAACGTCTCTCCGAACTTTCAGTTGAAAATTGTGAAAACCGGCTTCTCCTTCAAAACCGGTTTCTTCATGCGCTTGGGCAATCGGATATTGCAGAGCTTCCTGACAAGGCCAACGAACAGCATTATGAAGTTCCCTCGGAGTTTTTTTTACAGGTTCTCGGGCCCCACCTTAAATACAGCTGCGGCTGGTGGGATGATTCGATCAACAACCTTGAGCAATCCGAGGAAGCAGCCCTGAAAAAAACATGTGAAAATGCGGATCTTCAGGATGGTCAAAATGTTCTTGAACTCGGATGCGGATGGGGATCGCTCAGTCTCTGGATGGCAAAACATTATCCGAATTCAAAAATCACCTCGGTCTCCAATTCGACAAGCCAGAAAGCATTTATCGACCAGCGGGCACAGGAACGGGGGTTGGAGAATTTAGAGGTCATCACCTGCGATATGAATGATTTTGAGACAAAAAAACGCTTTGAAAGAATCGTTTCCGTTGAAATGTTTGAACATATGCGGAACTGGCCTGTCCTTTTCAACAAAGTTGCTTCGTGGATGAAAAAAGATTCAAAATTCCTGATGCATGTCTTCTGTCATGGAAAAACTCCCTATTTTTTTGAGGCCGTGAATGACGACGACTGGATGGCACGTTACTTTTTCTCAGGCGGGATCATGCCTTCCGATCAACTTCCTTATCTGATCGATTCCAAGCTGAAGGTCGAACAGCACTGGCGCTGGGACGGGACTCATTACCAGAAGACCTCTCTGGCCTGGCTGGCCGAAATGGATGGAGCTCGTGATACCCTTTTCCCGGTTTTTACAAAAACTTATGGGAACGATGCAGAAATCTGGTGGCAGCGATGGCGGCTTTTTTTCCTTGCCGTTGCAGAGTTATTCGGATTCAACCAGGGACAGGAATGGTGGGTGAGTCATTATAGGTTGGTAATTTAATCAGGGACAAAAACTTCCACCATATAAAGACATATTTTCGCCTTCATCCCTAACAATCACATTAACATAACCTCCTCCTAGCCCAGATACAGTAGAGCTAGTACTTTGAATCCAACTGTTGTTTAAAGTGTCATTGATCAGTGCTGATTCAACAGTAGTAATCCTGTTTGAGCCCGAAATTCCCACCACTTTATATTCAAGGTTTGATGTCGATGTGACATCATCCTCTGCTGCAGTCCAACTCAATGAACAAGAACCTGATTTTGTAACAGTCCCTTGATTCCCTGGAACCGGAGGCTCCGAATCACTTAAGTTGAAAATGGTATCAATTTCATCTTCGCTAATCACTCTGCTATAGATCCTCACATCATCAATATTGCCCTGGAACAAATTTAATTTGTAATCACCCGGGTACCCCTCTCCATCTCCAAAACCATGCCCAATATAAAGTTTTGATGAAGAGTTAGTTACTGGATTGTATGAACTGGTTTTTGGTGAAGATGATCCTTGTCCCGGATTGTTAACGACATCAAAATAATTCCTCAATTGAATATTCTGTTGTGAGCCATCCGATGTTGCTATGAACATGATCCAGTTATCAACATCTCTTTCATCAATGTTATAAGGAAAAGTATTCGCGCCACCTCCTGATAAAGTAAGTTTAGATTGTTGTATCGCACTATCATCGGCGTTTGTTCTGTCATAACTCCGCATAGTAGTTGTAGCTCCAGAAGAATCTTTACCTGCAGGATGATTTGGGCTGTCAAATCCTATTAGAGAATCAGATTTGTTCAAACCAGATCCACTGGTATCATCCGATCTAGCATTGGGTCTTGTCCAGAATTCAAACAATTTTTCATCAGTATTATTA
>LNZD02000039.1 GCA_001469005.2 SAR324 cluster bacterium lautmerah10 | reverse complement strand
CCATGAAAATGCAGCCTGCCCTGAGAGAACCGGATCCTGAGCAAAGAAAATTAAAACGCGAGGAACTCTCCCGGGAAATCCTTCCCCGCTGGCTGGGTTTCCTGGAAAATCTTCTTGAGGAAAACGGAAACACAGGTTTTTTTGTCGGAGATTCTTTGACCGTAGCCGATCTGGCTGCCTGGAGGCTTTGCGGCTGGATTCGTGGAGGGATCATCGACGGCATTCCGCAAACCCAGCTTGATGCCCATCCCCAGTTGCTTGAGCATCACCTGAGAATCGGGGGAATCCCGAAAATCGACGAATGGATGAAAAAACATTATGCTTCCTGAAAAAACATGAGTGTTTTGAATCAATGCATCCTTTTATTTCTCAAGTTTGGAGGTTGAGATGAAACAAGTCATCGATGGGTATGAAATCACAACCGCCAGCACCGAAGCGGCTGAACAGACCAAACGTGGCATCGAGTCCTTCATTGAATGGCGGATGGATCCCTTTGATTGGCTGGACCGTGCATTGGAAACCGATCCGGATTGTGTCTTTGCCTCCCTGGTCAAAGGTTTGCTGCTGGTGACTGCACGCTCTAAAAACTTTGCTCCCATCATTTCCGAATGCATCGAGCATGGTGAATCCCGGGAGCAGGAACTGGGAATGCAGGAGACCCTCTATTTCAAAGCCCTGAAAGCCATGTCCGGGTTCAAGGTTTTGGAAGCGCTGGAAGCCTATGAAGCCCTGCTCCGTATTCATCCCCGGGATCTGATGGCTACCCGAATGCTGCAGGCAGAATTGTTTTGGATGGGAGAATCACGCTGGATGCAAAGGGCGATGAAAAATCTGGAACAGGCTTGGAAACCGGAAATGCCCGGAAGCAGTTATTTTTATGGGGACTATGCCTTTGCCCATGAAGAAGCAGGATTTCATGAAACGGCCGAGCGTTTTGGTAAGATGGCCGTGGAACTTGATCCCTCCAATGTCTGGGCAGCCCACGCAGTGGCCCACGTGCTGGAAATGCAAAACCGGGCCGATGAGGGAGTTGATTGGCTTTCCGGTCTCTCTGGCGGGTGGGACGAGAAAAACCAGATCGTTCATCATGCCTGGTGGCATCGCTGCCTGTTTCATCTGGAACGTGGAGAGTCAGATGAGGTGTTCGAACTGTTTTCTCAGGAAGTCCGGAATCCTGAATCCCCCAGGGTCAAACAGGCACCGGAAGCTTATGTTGATGTTCAGAACACTGCTTCTTTACTGATGCGGATGGAACTGGCAGGTTTTGAGGTCGGTGAACGCTGGTCCGGGCTCGTTCCTCTTGCAGAAAGCCGTTTGGAGGATCACACCAGTCCCTTCACTTCGATCCATGCGCTGATCATCCTGGCAAAATCCGGAATGCTTGAAAAAGCCCGAACGATGATCGGGAACATGCTGACCTTTACTGATCTTGACCAGGGGCCCATCGGCAACACTTACAGACAGGTGGTTGTGCCTGCTGCGGAGGCTGTTCTTGCTTTCGTTGAAGATCAGCCAAAACAGGTTTTGGAAAGGCTGATGCCGATCCGTTTTCTGCTCTACCGGATGGGAGGAAGTCATGCGCAAAGAGACCTCTTCTGGCAGATGATGACCCGAACTGCCCTTCAACTCGAGGACAGGACTTTGCTCGGGCAACTGCATTCCGAAATCCGGGATTTCGGGTTTTCCATGATGGAGCATAGAAGGGCTTACGCCGGGGTATTTTGAAAGAAAAGAAAAACGAGGAACTTTTCACCCTTCCGGATCATACGGTTTCAGCCTGCGGAGTCTTTCGAGTAACAGAGAATCTTCCGGAAGCGGTTCTGCCTCGACGGCCTTGAGAAAAGACTTCACATCTTTTTCCAGGATCCCAATCGTATTTTCCGCAGAGTATCCTTCTCGTGCCCAATCAATTTCATGGAATTGGTTTCCATACCAGGTTCCACCGGAACTTTCCGACATGATCTGCAGGAGTTTTTCCGGAGACACATTCAGTGCTTGGCATGCGTCCAAAACCCTGCGGACGGTGACCACACTGGAGGAAGCAACATAATTGTTGAGTACTTTCACGCTCATGCCTGCTCCGAGTTCGCCCAAATGGTGGATCTGAGATCCCATGCTGGCAAACAGGGGATGCCAATTTTCCAGCAGCGATGAAGGCCCTCCCAGCATAAAGGTTAGGCTCCCGTTGCGTGCGGAGTGGGGAGCACCGGACATCGGTGCATCGACCAGGAGCGTTTCCTGAGGCAAACGGTCTTTCATTTCAAGAATGAATCCCGGGGAAACCGTGGATGCGATGATCAGTCCCTCAGGCCTTTGATCTTGTTTAAAAATTGCCTGTTTCCCAAGGCAAAGTTCCAGATTCTGGGCTTCATCGCGAACGACTGAAAGGACAAGGTCACAGGAACGGGCAAATTTTTGAGGATCGAATTCCAGGGGGATGGGGCCATCCAGATGCTTCCGGACAATGTCGTGTCCCAAAACCTGATAACCCGCTTGCTGAATCCGGCAGGCCATGGGGAAACCCATCTGGCCCAGTCCGGCAACTCCAATCGTTTTTTCTTGAAGCGGGGTCTTCTCCGGTTTCATCTAAACCGAATGCTGATTTCGCGAAGACGATTTTTCAGCGGAAAAGGTAAATCAAAAGCGCAACCACGGCCAGTCCCACCAGGATGAGGGTCATTGTGTCCCAGGCTCCTTCTTTCTGCGCCTCATCTTCGAGGGAAGCCTGAACAGGTGGCTCCTGAGGAGGTGCCTCTTCCGATTCGGTTTTCTCTTCTTTGGCTTCCTGGACGGTTTCGACTTCAGGCGGAGTAGGAAAAAGTTCACCCTGGACTTGCTGATCCTCCTCGACGTTGGCTGGAGACTCTTCGGGAGTTTCCGCATTGGGAGCTTCCAGCCATTCCAGTAGAGTGGCCTTTCGGGCGCGGTTGATCTCCGTCCGCGATGCGACTTCACGTTCCCGGGCGAGTTCTCTCAGTTCTGCAACGGTTTTTCCGGAAAGTTCAGACATCGGAGATTAATTGATAAGAAAGGGTTTAAAAAATAATGGAATCTGCATTTAAGCATCCGGAAATGTGTAAATGGTGATCCTATCTTAAAAAGAATGTTCCTGTCAAATTTCTCATCCTTGGAATAGTCGAAAAAATAAATTTAAAAATTCATTAACGGTCAACATTGCATTAAGGTTTTTGCCCTACTCTCCTAAAATTTTTTTTTTGGAGCTTTCGAAAATCAAATCATGTCCCGTAGTCATAAAATCAACAGTATTGTTGATTAGTTAGCCCCTGATGGATTCTTCCGAACCAAATTCTCCCTCTTTTCATCCTATCCGTTGGTTGATGCTTGCCGGGGTCTGGCTGATTTATTTCTGCTTTGGACTGACGGTGACCAGTTTGGCGCCTTTGGTTCGTCCTGTAACACAAGACTTGGGGATGAGTTATGCGGAAATGGGAAGCGTGCTGGGAGCCTGGCAACTGGTTTACATTGTGACCGCACTTCCCTGCGGAGCCCTGGTGGACCGGTTTGGTTTAAGGCGTTCACTGTTGCTCTGTTCTCTGGTGATGGGATTTTCTTTCATCCTGCGGGCCTATGCTGTCGATCATTTGACCCTATTTCTATCCGTGGCACTGTTCGGTTTTGGAGGTCCTTTGGTTTCCATCGGTGCTCCCAAACTGATCAGTCTCTGGTTTGCTGGAAGGGAAAGGGGGCTTGCCATGGGGATTTATGTTACCGGTCCCGCATTCGGGGGCATCACCTCACTGTCGTTGACCAACTCGGTGATGATGCCCTGGTTCGATGGAGAATGGCGTGAAGTGATCCTGGTCTATGCGATCCTGGTTTTTCTCAGCGGACTGGCCTGGCTGTTGATCAGCAGCAACCCCGTCAGTTTAAAAATCGAGTCCGGGCAGCGGCAAGAATCCCGGCCACCCCAGTTTAAAGTCTTTGCCGAACTTTTTTCCCTGGCTCCGGTGAAGATCCTGCTGCTGCTCAGCATCGGAACCTTTCTTTATAATCATGGACTGAATAACTGGCTCCATGAAATATTGCAGACTCATGGAATGGAAGCGGAACGTGCCGGGTATTGGGCATCCTTGCCCACCCTGATCGGTATTCTGGGAGCTCTGATTATTCCCAGACTGGCTCTGCCTCAACGTAGGATTTGGATTCTTGCTCTGCTTTTTGCTTCAGCTGGAATTTCAGCCCTGCTATTGCAGTCGGATCAGGACTTCTGGATCTTATTGGGACTGATTCTCAAAGGCATCACCCAGGGATCGATGATGACCATTTTGCTTCTGATTTTGATGGAAATTCCTGAAGTCGGTTCGCGTTACACCGGGTCGGCAAGCGGGATGTTTTTTGCGGCGGCAGAAATCGGTGGGGTCTTGGGGCCTTTCAGCCTCGGTGTTTTTTCCAGTCAGAGCGGGAACTTCCAAAACGCACTGAACATGCTCAGTGTGGTCTGCCTGATGTTGGTGCTGATGACGATGGTTCTTAAATACTTGATGAAACCTGAATTCGGGAAAAAATAAAAACTGGTTCAAAAGTGATCATGGAATTTGGAAGGTCAGTGAGGCCCAGTAACTGGTCCAGAGTTCTCCCCGGTTGAATGCTCCTTCCGTCATGTGAACCGCATTCACCAGATAGTCTCCCGGCACATCGAGTTTGATGGTTACTTTACCCTGCTCGTTGGTGAACGCCATCTTTGTGTTTCAGTTGGTAGGGGTTGAAGGAAGCGACCAGTTCCAGAGGCATGCCGCTGAAATGATCTTTGAATGCTGATTCGCCTCTGACCTGAACCAGACTTTTTGCACAGCGGACGTAGGTTTCCTTGAAACCCTGCTCTGGAAAATTGCGTTTTCGGTGCTCTGCCAGAATGTGAAGCAGGCCTTCACGTTCCAAAAACTTTTCAAATTTTTCCATTGTTGAATAATACACCGTATCAGCCGTCGAATAGTAAAGCAGAAGGTTCAGTCCGGGATGATTCAGTTTTTGTTTGAAGGCCGGGAAATCTCCGTCATTGCCTTCAACCGCCACTGCGAATTTGGATGCATGCAGTTCAAAACGGGAAAACCAGGCCCTGATAAAGGGACTTGCATCGCCCTTAAAATGCTGTCCCACTTTGGTATGTGCCGTCAGGGTTTGACCTTTTTCCAGAATCCAACGTTCGGGTTCAATCCAGAATTCATGAGGGAAAACGGTGTGAGAATTCAAAAATAAAAAGAAAAACGTTATGATTTTTAAAATATTTTTCCTTAAGCCTCTTTTAAAAAAAATGATTGATTTTCGGAACAAGCACATTGTTGGGTATTTCCTTTTTTTCAGTGTGTTTCTTTTTTTTCTAAATTCCAGCGCCGAGGCACACCGGATTAGCCCTGCGATCACTTCCCTGTTTTCTCAACCAGACAGCCTCCGTGCAGAAATCAGCATCAACCTTGAAGCCCTGATAGCCGGAATCGGGCCGGAACATGAGGATACGGATGATGCTCCGGCATCCGAAGAATACAATCGCTTGCGTGCGATGCCCGCCTCTGAACTGGAACAGGTCTTTCAGGGATTTGCCAGTGAATTCATGAAACAGTTGGAAATCCGCCTGGATGAACAACCTTTGGAAGCAAAGCTGAAGGAACTGATCATCCCAGAGTCTGGTGATCTGGAACTGGCTCGTTCAAGCCGAGTCATTCTGGAATTCCCGGTTTCTACCAATTCACAGAATCTGGATTGGAAGATGAGCGAAATTTTTGGAGATCACGTGTTGCGCCTGATGGATTCCAAAGGAGAAGTGGTCAACACTTGGTGGGTCAAGAGCGGAGAAAGAAGTCCGCCGATCAGTCTTGAGGGCCTGCCGCAGAGAGATTTCATGTCCCGTTTTCTGGAGTACGTTGAAATCGGTTTTACCCACATCCTGCCCAAAGGGCTGGACCACATCCTCTTTGTCCTCGGCCTTTTTCTTTTGAGTGCCCACTGGAAACCCCTGCTGGTTCAGGTCACCAGTTTTACGGTCGCTCACACCGTGACTCTGGCGCTCAGCATTTATGGCATCGCTTCGGTCCCGTCCGAGATTGTTGAGCCCCTGATTGCGTTGTCCATCGTTTATGTCGGGTTTGAAAACATGATGACGAAAGATCTCAAACGATGGCGGCCGATTCTCGTTTTTGTCTTTGGACTGTTACACGGACTGGGCTTTGCAGGTGTCTTGGGAGAAATTGGGATTCCGGACGCATTTTTTCTGGAAAGTCTGATTGCTTTTAACCTAGGTGTGGAACTTGGGCAATTGGCGGTGATCGGAATCGCCTACCTCATGGTCGGATTGTTTTTCAGCAAATCTTCATGGTACCGGAAAACGGTGGTTATTCCGGGGTCACTCACGATTTCCCTGATTGGTGCATGGTGGGTTTATGAAAGGGTGTTGCTTAACTGATTGGTCATTCAAATCACGGGTTCTGGAAATTTGCTTCTTCACCACAATTTTCCTCTTAATCCTGGTTTGCTTTGTTCCCTCTTCAATCAATGCAAAATGCACCCAGGAAAGCCGAGAATCGGCGGTCAAAGCCGGGATCAATCCGAAAGTCGTCAAAATCCTGTGTGGAGACCCTCTTGAAGAGGATTATGTTTTCGAGGTCAAACCTTCTAAAAAATCGGTGATTCCGACCCGGGCGGTTGATCCTGAAACAAATATCAACGACTCTGAAGTAGAAGGGGAGTCAACAATGGAACCGCAATTTGTGATTCCCGAGGGCCCTCCGACCTGTGATGAGGAAAAAGTAGCGAGGATGATTGCCCGGGGATTTTCCGACCAACTGATCATCTCCATCTGTGGGAAAGGAGTCATTCAGGAAAAGGACGAAACGGTCTATGTGGCCCCGGGGCAGGGCAATGCCTGCCAGGATTCGAGGGTGTTCAATGCTCTCAAGCAAAAAATCTGCAGCCAACGCTGATCGGTTTACCGTATTCCATCTTTGTCCAGGGATTTCCTTACCTCACCTGCCAGACCAGTTTTTTTACCCTTGTAGCTATCTCAGGAATTTCACATTTTTCGCAAAAGTCCGTCTGTTCTCTGGCTTCATTGGAATCCACTTTCAGTAATTGAATCCTGATGGTTTCCTCGTCCAGGTTTGAGGTCAGGTGGTAGAAGCCATCGATCCTCATCTTTTGGATTAAATTCCGGATGCTGTCCAAACAAATCTTTCTGCAGTCACCATAGAACAATTGGTCCAATGCCTGGTCCGATTGCCTGGAAAAAAAGTTTATGGTCGCTTCCTCATAACTTGGATTGTGAACCAGATCGTGAAGCTTGTTTAATTCTTTCCTCAGCGCATCATCCAGGCTTTTCCCAAGATCAGGAGAGGAATCTCCGATCAGGGTGGGCGGAAAGACATAAACCAAAGAATGGATGGATCAGGATAGTATCTTATCAATTTTTTCCAGGATGGCGTGCCGTGTAAAATCCTTCTCTTGTTTCCAGTAAAATGGTTTACCAGTAAAAGTTCAATGCCAGCTTTCCCTCCCTGGTATCATGGATCTGGTCGTACTCGAGTCTCAAATCCAGGTTCTGGGAAAGGGTCCACCGTTGATGTGCCAATGCCTTGCCATGATCCATAACAGGACCGGAATAACTCCGGTACCACCCTCCCTCAAGCCGGATCTTCCATCCGTCCAGAATTTCCCAGAGCATGCCGATATGCGGAGCCAGCCCCCAGCTGGTGGTGTCCCATGAATGATTGAAGGATTTTCCAAACAGATCCAGGAAGGCGTATTCCACATCATGCCCTCCCATCGAGTAAGAGATTCCAAGGCCACCTTGGAGTTGAAACTGAAGGCAGTCGTAACAATTAAAATGCTGCCTGTCCCAACCTCCCTTCACTCTCCAGGAAAGGGACCGGTCTCCCGGAACTCCGGTTGGATTCCCTGCCAGATTTTGGATGCTGAACAAAGTCAGAGAATCAAGGTGGCTGGAATTATCCCTGAAATGAAGACGGAGATCCAGGGTCACCAATTCCGCATTATTGAGATGACCTGCCTCATCCCCGAGAAGATCATGATGGGAGGTCCATACTCCAAGTTCCAATGCAGGACTCATGGTCTCATGAGATACCCCTGCCAGCCTGAATCGGGTGGGACGCGTACCCAGACTGGGGTCAGGAGGATCCTCGATTTCAGATGAAGGTTCCAGAATCGGGAGCTTGCTCCGTTTCAAGAGGATGGTGGAACGGAGCTTTGCCGTTTCACCTTCGAATTTCCCCTCATGCTTGAATTGGAGGTAGTCGATCCAGGCATCCAGGATTCTGGCCTGACGGGTTTTTTCATGATTCAGGAAATTGGGATCTTCCAGGTTCATTTCCCCGAGAATCAATCGATGGAGCCATTGCTTTTCATCATCATCCAGTTCACTGACGCTTTGGTTCAATCGTCTTTGTCGTGATGGGATCAGTTTGGGAGATCCGAGAAGATCTTCTCCATCCGCTTTCATGGCTTTCAGGTTGTGGATGGCATAGACCGGAATCGCCCACAAGGCCATGGGGCGGTTCAGTCTGCGTCCGTCGGTCCAGGCCATTTCCAAAAGTTCTGCCATCCGGTAGGCACAGTTGTCGAGGAAAAAATAGTAGGTAAAACGCACATGCTGCAGCAGTTCCCAGGTATGGTAAGTGACCCGTTCCCGCTCCGCTTTACTGAAATTCAGCGGGTAGGACCAGAGATCTCGCTGCTCTGTCTCGCCATAAACATGATTGAAATTGTAAAAACGCTCATCGGAAAAACCGCTCTCATATCCCCCGAAAAGTCCACGCATGGCATATTCCAGCGCGCCATCCTCGGGGTTGGTGATCGCTCCGAAATTCAAGGTCGGGCTGAGCAGCGGGTGGTTGAAAAAACGGTTCTTCGAGTTGAATTGAATCAGGATGTGTCCAAAGGCAGAAGCAGGGTTTTCCAGGTAGGCTGAGACGAAAATGATATTCATTTCTGTCGCTTCCTCGAGATTGGCCCAGCGTTCGAACATCGGACAGCGGATTTCCTCAAGAGGAGGAAACTCCAAAACCGACATCAGCCATTTTGTTCGGGCGATGAAGCGGCACCGAACATGCTGGTCCGGATCTTCGCCTACCGGCTCGAGAATTGCCTGCAGGGTCGCCTGCAGTTCTAACTCAGGATCCGTGTTGCCTTGAGGATGTAAAAAGAAGTTGGGAGAAATGACATCACTCCGGGTGCTCCATTGTCCAATGGATTCACCCGGATGATAGTAATGAAGGAGTTTGAACCAGTACAGATCATTTGAAATTTGTTTTATAGCTTCTTTAGTAAAATAACTATTTATTATGGATGAATTTTGAGACTTTACTTCTTCCATCTGAATAAGGACTGAAAAGAAATATACAAAAATAAAATAAATGAAACGCATTTGACGATGAGTCTTTAAATAAGCTAATTGGAGGAATCTGAAAATATTATAAATAACACTTTAAATTATAAATTTCATTTTTTTAAAAAAACTTGACTTTGAATTTCTAAGAATTAAGTTTTGGCTTCCTTATTAATCTTTTTCAAATGGAGTCTTATGAAAAGAATATCTGTTTTAGCCATAGCCGGGATTTTTGTGTTTTGTTCTGCAAGTCACAGTTTTGCCGGAAATGGTATTGATGAATGCGGATTTGGGAAAAAAATCGGCAGTAGCGGGACGGTCATTGCTTTAGTGAATATTTTCTTGTCATTGTATACCTACTCAAGTGCTACAACTTCGGGAACATCTGATTGTAGTGGATTAGCATCAAATGACGAACTTCGGTATAGATATGTTGCTTCTAGTTACAAATTACTGCAATACGAAGCAGCTGAAGGGAAAGGTGATCATTTGGACGGCTTAGCCGTTTTAATGGGTTGTTCTGCAGAACCTTTCAATCAAATGGTTCAAGCCAACTATGGTGATTTGTTCGTTGATGATGAGCCGAAACCTGAAAGTTTTGTGAATTCCTTAAAGAGTAAAATTACATCGAATTCAACTTTGAATCAAAATTGCTACCAGTCTTAAATCCCAGTTAATTTTGTTTATTGGGACTTCTTAAATTTAAAAGAAGTTTCAACAATCCTTCCTATTTAGTGTAAACCTTGATTGTTTTGAATCAAGGTTTACACTTTTTTTATTTCTAATATAAAATCAAGGTGATTGGTAGTTTTGATCAATTACCATTCTATTATCAATTTTTTTAATAAGTAAAAAATTGAATCTAAGATATCGTTTGGGTAAATCAAATGTAGCGTATTTCTATTTGAATAGACCCCAAGCCCACAACGCGCTGAACATGGAACTGATCCGTGAGATGCGTCAGGCTTTGAGGGAGATGGAGGGACTGCGTGCTTTGGTGTTGACCGGAGAAGGAAAGACTTTTTGCGCGGGCGGAGACCTGAAGTGGATGGAGGAGATGACGAAGCAGGAGGTTTCCGGGCGGATGAAAGATGCAGAAGAGTTGGCACTGATGCTCTCGGAACTGAACAGCGTTCCTTTTCCGGTGATCGGCCGGATTAACGGTCCGGCCTATGGAGGGGGTTTGGGGCTGATCTCCTGTTGTGACATTGCGATTGGGGTGGAATCAGCCACGTTTTCCTTGAGTGAAGTAACCCTGGGACTGATTCCGGCCACCATCTCCCCTTATGTGGTCAAGCGTCTCGGGGAATCCAATGCCCGCAGAATGATGCTCAACGCCCGAAGATTCAGCGCCAGAGAAGCCCTCGAGTTGGGGTTGCTTCACAAAGTAGTTCCAGATGATAAACTGGATGATGCGGTGGAGGAAGAAGTGAAGGCGGTCATGCGCTGTGCCCCGGAAGCGGTTTCCGCCTCCAAGGAACTGATCGCAGCAGTGGAAGGCCGACCTCCGGAAGAAGTGCTTGGAGAGACCATCGAAAGACTTGCCCGGACCTGGGAAACCGAATCCTGCCGCCAGGGAATCGCTGCTTTTCTGGAAAAACGCAAACCACCCTGGATCTCTGAAAAAAAATGATGGAACGAAAACTTTTTCAGGAGGAGCACCACCTTCTCCGCAAAACCCTGGGAGAATTCATCGAACAGAAAGTCCTGCCTGAATACCCGAAATGGGAGAAGGAAGGGCTGGTGCCCAAAAAAATGTGGCTCGATGCAGGAGAGATGGGCTGGCTCTGCCCGACCGCAAAACAGGAATACGGGGGGCTTGGTGCAGAATTGCTGCATTCGGCGGTGATTGCGGAGGAACTAGCTTATTATGGGACACCCGGGTTTTTCATCTCGCTCCACAACGACATCGTTTTCCCCTACCTCGAACAGTTCGGTAACCCATCTCAACTCCACCGCTGGGTTCCGGGATGCGTGAGTGGAGAGACGATCCTTGCCCTGGCCATGACCGAACCCGGTCACGGATCCGACCTCGGACGCATCGAAACCCGGGCGGTGCTGAAAAATGGAGAGTACGTCATCAATGGGTCCAAGATCTTCATCAGTAACGGACAACTGGCCGATCTCTTCATTGTTGCGGTCCGCACCTCGAGTCCCGAAAGACCCCATGACGGCATCAGCCTTTTGCTCGTTCCAAGTGATTCTCCGGGTTTTGCCCGGGGCAGGAACCTGGAAAAAATCGGACTTCATGCCCAGGACACCTCGGAAATCTTTTTTGATGACTGCCGTGTGCCTGCGGAAAATCTGCTCGGAGAAGAAAACCGCGGATTTGCGCACATGATGCAGAATCTCCAGCAGGAACGCCTGTTTCTGGCGCTTGGAGCGGTGGCCCATGCATCCGGTGCGCTGAAACACACCCTGGATTATGTCAAATCACGTAAGGCATTCGGCCAGGAACTGTCCCGTTTCCAGCACATCCGTTTTGAACTGGCGGAACTGGCGACCAAGATCCAGGTCACCCAGTCCTTCATCGATGATCTCATTCCAAGGCACATGCAGGGTGAGGAACTGACCCGTGAAGTGAGCATGGCAAAATACTGGGCATCTGATGTGGAATTCGAAGTGTGTGACCGCTGCCTCCAGCTTTTCGGCGGATACGGCTACATGAGCGAGTACCCGATTTCACGGTATTTTCTCGATGCCAGGGTTCAACGCATCTACGGCGGAACCAACGAAATCATGAAGGAATTGATTGCCCGTCAGTTGGGGATCTGAAAACGGTATCCGACCCCGTAGACCGAACTGATGGCGGCTTCCAGTCCAAAGGTCTGGAGTTTTTTCCGCAGGTTTTTGATGTGGGTGTCGATGGTCCGGTCATAACCCGCGTAATCATATCCCTGCACCATGTTCAGTAGTTCATCCCGGCTATAAACCCTCCCCGGTCTTTTCATCATGACTTCGAGCAGGCCAAACTCGTTGGGAGTCAGGTTGACGGGTTGCTGCTCCACAAATACTTCCCGGGTTTCCGGGTTGAGCCGGATTGGTCCACCTGTCAGCCAGGGTCCCTCGTTGATAGTTGCACGACTGCGCCGCAGAACCGCCTTGACCCGCGCCACCACTTCACGGGGACTGAAAGGCTTGCAGATGTAATCATCTGCTCCCAGTTCAAGTCCCAGTAAGCGGTCAATCTCCTCGGTTTTGGCGGTGACCATGATGATTGGGATGTTGCTGAAAGTCCTAAGTTTTCTGCAGACTTCTTCGCCTGATTTTCCCGGAAGCATCAGGTCAAGGAGAATCAGATCCGCAGGCTCTTTTTGTATCCGACTCACCACCTCGTCTCCTCTTCCGAGGATACTTACCTGGAATCCGGATTGTTCGAGATAATCCTGATGCAGTTCCGCAATTTTCGGTTCGTCTTCGACTACTAAAATTCGTTCCTGGTTCATGCTTGATTCTCCGTGACCAGGGGCAGCGAGATCCGAATGCAAAGCCCTCGGGGTTGGTTCACATGGGCCTCGATCTGTCCTGCCTGGGCTTCCACCAGGTTTTTGCAGATGGCCAGCCCAAGTCCGCTTCCGCCGCTGGTCCTGCTGCGGGATTCATCGGTTCGGAAAAAACGGTCGAAGAGATGCGGCAGCATGTTTTCATCCACCCCCGGTCCGTCATCGCAGAGACTGAGCACCAGTCGTGAATGCTCAACCCGGCTTTTCAAAGTTAAAACGGCAGGGCCCTGAACATGACGGATGACGTTTTCCATCAGATTCTCGTATACCTGCCTCAGCCGTTCGGAATCCCCCCGGATCATGGTTTTGATCGTACCATCAAAATCCTGTTTCACTTGGATCAGGTGGGTATCAAATCGTGTTTCAAAGCCTGACGCAGTCCGGGACAAAAGTTCGGTGGCGGAAAATTCCTCCTCACGAAGTTCAAGCACTCCTGCCTCGGCTCGGTTGATCAGTTTCAAATCCTCGACGATACGGGTCAACTGCATCACTTCATCGTGAAGCGAGTTCAGCCTTTCCTGTGACAATTCCCTCACTCCATCCTGCATTGCCTCGATTTCTCCACGAAGCACCGAGAGCGGGGTTCCCAACTCGTGGGAAACGTCAGAAAGCCATTGCCTGCGCTGGTGCTCGAAACTTTCCAGGGTTTCCGCCATTTGGTTGAAATCCTCTG
>LNZD02000038.1 GCA_001469005.2 SAR324 cluster bacterium lautmerah10 | reverse complement strand
CCAATCCCAGTCGTTTGACCAATCGAAGAAGGCATACGGTAATCGCAGTTTTTCCCGTGCCGGGTCCACCCGAAAGTAGGAGGAGTGATGAATGGGCCGCTGAAAAGAGAGCCAAAAACTGCTCAGGATTGAGGCTAAGCGCCTTCTCCTTGAAGCGAACAGGATGTCTCAGAAGAATGTCTTCCAATGCCTGGAAAAGCAGGTTTTCATCGGGAACCTGAATAGGTACGTTGGCTTTTTTAAGAATCAGGGATTTCGTTGAATCCTCCAATTGCCAGGATTTTCGGAAATAGTACAAACCCGTCTTTGAGTCCAAAATCAAGGGTAATTTTGATCCGGGAGGGCCAATCAGCCAGTCTGCTCTGCTGATTGAGATGAAATCGCAAAAATCATTTTTGGAACAATTCAATGGATCCAATTGAAGAAGACTTTGGATTTCAATAAATGAATCCAGAATATCGTTTTGGGAAATACAGATTCTTCCGTCCTGCTCTTCTTTTTCCAGAAGAAGAACCAGGATCAGCACAACGTAGAGATCCGGTTTCTGATTAAACTCCATTTCTCCAGGTTTCATGGAGCGAATCAATTCCAGGGCACGGAAAAACAAGCCGCTGCCCAAATCTTCATTGATTGCCCATTGCTGGATCAAAAGCAGGTTGGCATTCAGGTTATCGGGAATTGGCTCCTGACTCACAGATGCCGCGGTCTTCCTTTCTTCAAAAAAAGCGAGTCTCGCGCTGCCTGATGGGTCCCACCGGAAAGTCATCTGAAATGGAAAAATATTTTTTGGGAAAAACGATTACTTTTTTCGCTTCATCCTTCGTGAAAGTCTGGCTGGATGAAACTGGACAAATCCTTATGATTTCATTAGTTTGTGTTGCAAAAGTCGAGTAAACTCATTCATTCATTTTTAAACTTTTATCCCCCTGATGTTTGCATGCGCTGGTCTGAAGTCAAGCGTCCGATAGTTTGCCTGGCACCGATGGACGGGGTGACGAATACCGCCTACCGACAGATTGTCCGAAGGTTGAATCCCGAAGTGATCCTCTTCAGTGAATTCACGAGTGTAGACGGTCTTGTCCGCAGTGAACGAGTACGGACCAAACTTGATTATGATCCCTCCGAACAGCCTTTGTTCATGCAGCTTTTCGGGAACAATCCCCAGATGTTTGCAGAAGCAGCAAAGATGGTAGAGCAACGGGGAATGATGGGGGTCGATATCAACATGGGTTGCCCGGCGAAAAAAATCGTTCATTCCCAGCATGGCAGCGCTCTGATGAAAGATCCTGATACGGCATGCAGGATCATCGAATCCATACGCAACAACTGTGGGTTACAGGTTTCCGTCAAAACCAGGCTGGGTTGGAAAAACGAAGACGGTTTGATCGACTTCTGCCGTTCACTGCAGTCGGCAGGAACTTCAATGATTACCATCCACGGCAGGACCTACAGCCAAGCATTTAAAGGAGTCGCTAACTGGGAACCGATTTATGAACTTAAGAATCACCTGCAGATCCCTCTTCTTGGAAATGGCGATGTCCTGGATTACCAGGACGGCATAAAACGACTCGAGAACCTTGACGGATTCATGATCGGCCGTCATGCCATTGGGAATCCATGGTGTTTTCAGGATTCAAAAAAATATCCTCAACCTGTTTTGGGAGAGAGAATCAGAGTCGCACTCGATCACTATGGGCTCTTATGCGCAAATACCTTGGTCATTATGTCAACGACTTCCAGCATGCCAAAGCCTGGAGGGCGCGTCTGATGGAATGTGAAAGCAGTCCTGAATTCGTGGCCTGCATGAACCGTCTCCAACAGGAGGAAGGTCTTCTTCAGCTCGCAAGCTAGAGTCAAATAACAGGAATCAGCCTATTCCGTTGCTGAAGGACTGGGAATGATTTCAACCTTCATCACCTCCCAACTCAAAGGTTCCCCAGCGAGACTCAGGTCAACCCTGACCTTGTTTCTCAGTTTCCCTTTCCCAACCGTGGTTTCCAACATGGAGAGGGATGAAGGATTTCTTAAATCAAGGCTCATTTCGGTTTCTTCAAAATCGGGAAAACGATTCAGTAACAATGTCAGTTCCGGATGACTGCGGATCGATTTTTCAGCGGTTTTGTAGGCTGCTGTTTTTTCCAGTGAGGATTTCTGGAGCAGGATTGCTGCTCCGAAAAAAGCAAAAAACAGAAGATTTCCCAAGAGCAGCCTTAAGGCGACCCGCATTGGTTTTGGATGTTCCAAGACTGCGGTTTTGAACCATCGGTCAGCCAACCGAAAAGCAAAGGAATCCTTCAGCAAAACCAATCCTTCAACTGGAAACAGCAAAAGCATCAAATTACGCTTCAATCGGGTTGAAATTCCAGGAGTTGTGTTGAGATCCTCAAAATTCCTGAGACTGATCCCCATCAAAATCCTCCCAGGACTGCTTCCCCAAAGATCCCGAATCACCATCAAAAAAATGATCCCGCCATAAAAAATCAGCATTTTCTCCACCCCCGGAGTCTGCATCTTCAAATCCCAGTCCTCTGATCTGAAAAACTGATCCAATGTATTCATCAGCAGCAGTGCAAGGATGAAATCCAACAGCAACGCCAACAGTCTTTTTCCCTTTGAGGCAGCTCTTGGTTTTATTGGTTTCGGGATTTCAGTCTTCCCAGAATTGGATGGAAGTTCCGAGGGCTTTTCGCTCATGCTTTGTTTTACTCCAGAAAATCCTTGATCGCACTGGCCACCGATTGAGGTTCATCCAAATGCAGGTGGTGACCACCGGAAAGGATCCGATGATCCAGGTTTTTCACATACCCAAGCCTGGAGCGAAGTAAATCCACCCATCTCCTTGTGTCGGTATCCTCGGCCTCGATCACCAAGACATGAGCAGTGATGTCTTGAATCATCTGCAGAATTTGGGCTTCGCTAAGATAGAGCCTTGACTTGATTCTGAGCCTCGGGTCACTTCTCCAAACAAGGCCATCGGTATTCTCACCCAATCCTCTTGCAACAAGGGTTTCCACAGAAGACTTCTTCAATTTTCCTGCAAAATGGCGAGCTCTCACCGCTTCTTCACGATTCTGGTAAACGGGGGATTTTTTTGTTTTCAGGCTGTTCCATTGCTGAATCGAATCACGCATCAATTCCGTCACTTTTTCAGCCGGTTGGCTCAGAGGCCCCAGTCCCTCAACCAGGATCAGGCGCTTGACTCGCTCCCTTAGAATTCCAGCGACACAGGTAGCCACTCCTGCCCCCATGGAATGCCCGATCAAAGAACATTCCTCCCATCCCAATTGCTCCAGAACCTCCACCACTTCAAAAAGCATGTCCACAAAATGATAACTGGTTCCTGGAGGGCGGTGAGAGGAAAATCCATGCCCGGGCATGTCCAGGGAGACCAACCTCCAATCCGGGAAAAATGGTGCAAGGTGATCAAAAGTTGCTGCGTTGTCGAGCCATCCATGAAAAGCCAAGACCCGGAATCCATCGGCTGGCCCCCATGCTTTTGCAGCAATTTGAAGTGATGAAATTTCAAACCGTAACTCTTCCGGAAGATGAGTTTTCAATTCGACTTCTCCAAATGAAAAACGGCATCAAGGAAACTTTTAACCGTTTTGCGGAAGGCTTCAGGTTGCTCTGCGTGAAGCCAATGCCCCGCTTTCTTGAGCATCACAATCCTGCTGTTCGGGAAAAAACGTCGCACCTCCGGGTGATGGCTTGGGTGGAGGTAATTCGATTTTTCACCACCGATAAATAGGGTTGGTCCCTCATAGATTTTTCCTAAATCAGTTGGAGCTTCCAAAAGACGGTTTAGGGATGCATCAATTCCTTCCAAACCAAGACGCCATTTCATCCCATTCTTTTCCGGCTTCAGGTTTAACATCAGAAATTTCCGCAAGACAGGATCTGGGATTCTGTCTTTCAGCACCGCTTCTGCCTCATTCATTCGGTTGATACCGTTGAGTTTTGTCTGTTTCATGACTGAAATCAACTCACGGTGCTGGCCCTGATGGGTGTAGTGAACCGGGGCAATGTCGACAACGATCAGGAACCGTATCTGTGTTGGAACATCAAGAGCCAACTGCATCGCAGTTTTCCCTCCCATGCTGTGTCCAAGCAAACCGAATTTTGATAATTCATGGGAATCCGCGAAACTTCTGACGTCACCGGCCATCAGGGGGTAATCCATCCTACTAGCGTGAGGAGAATCCCCATGGTTTCTCTGGTCAAGTGTCCAGATAAGGAATTCCTTTTCAAAATCCAGGGCGAAACCCCGCCAGTTGCGGGAACTGCCGAACAATCCATGAAGAATCAGCCAGGGAGGGCCTTCTCTTCCAAATGCCTTGAAAGAAAGGGATAGATTTCTCTCTTCAGCATCCCTGCTATTCATTCCCTGGTCCGCATTTTCGGATCGAGGATATCCCGCATTCCGTCTCCCAGCAGATTCAAACCAAGCACGGAAATCACGATCGCACAGCCTGGAAGAATCGCCAGGTTCGGGGCGAAAAACATCATCGTTTGCGCCTCACTAAGCATTTTGCCCCAACTCGGTTGGGGCGGTTGAGTGCCCAGACCAAGATAACTCAGCCCTGCTTCAGCCAGGATCCCGAGGGCAAACTGTATCGTAGCCTGAACGATGAGGACACTGGTGATGTTCGGCAGAATATGTTCAGCACAGATTCGTGTCGTTCCCTTGCCCGCAATTCTGGCAGCAAGGATGAAATCACGCTGAAAAAGACTCAACGAACTGCCCCGGGTTAAACGTGCAAACACAGGGATGTTGAAAATCCCTATTGCCACAATGGAATTGAAGGATCCCGGACCAAGTGCGGCACTCAGCATGACCGCCGTCAAAAGGGCAGGGAAGGCGAAGGCAAAATCATTGAAACGCATCACCGCTTCATCGATCCATCCTTTTCGGGCGGATGCAGTTAAGCCGAGAGGTATGCCGATCAAAGCCCCCAAACCGATGGCTGCCAGGGAGACGGCCATCGAATTCCATGCCCCCACCATCAACATTGAAAGCACATCCCTACCGAAGTGATCGGTTCCCAGCCAATGCAGTTCACCCGGGGGCTGTAGTTTCCCGGCAATGTTCATGGTGAAAACGGAATAGGGAGTCCAGATCAAAGACAGAATGGCAAGACTGAGCATCAGAACTGTAAGGATTCCCCCTGCTACAAAACTGCGATGATGTAATCCATCCTCCCAGATTTCCTGAAACCTTTTCCTATCCATGGAACCCCAATCTCAATCTTGGGTCCAGCACTGCATAAAGCAGATCGACAAGAAAATTAATCAAAACCACAGTGGCCGCAAGGACGAGAACCAGGTTTTTTACCACCATCAGATCACGCTGAGCGATGGCCTGGAACAGTAATCGCCCGACACCGGGAAGGTAAAAGACATTTTCGATGATGATCGTTCCTGCGAGCAGGAAGGAAAGCTGGAGGCCGAGAATGGTAACCACCGGGATCAAGGCGTTGCGTACCGCGTGTCTCCAAAGAGCCTGGCTCCTGCTGAGGCCCTTGGCTCTTGCAGTGCGGATGTAATCTTCCTGAACCGTCTCCAATACCGAGGATCTTGTCACACGGGCTAGAATCGCAGCCTGTGGAAGGGCCAGAGCAACCGCAGGAAGAACGAGGGATTTGAAAGCCGGAAACCAGCCTGCATCCCAGCCTGCAAAGCCTCCTGCACTGAACCATCCGAGTTTGACCGAAAATAATAATATGAGGAGAATCGCGAACCAGAAATTCGGGACCGCGACACCAAGCTGGGCAAATCCCATAATGCTCGTGTCAGCGACTTTCCGATGTCGGGAAGCAGCAAAAACTCCGAGTGGAATCGCGATTCCCGTTGAAAGCAAAATAGCCAACAGCGCCAGCGGCAGAGAGAGTTCCACCCGGTTCAGCAATAACTCCTGTACCGGGGTGTCGTAGGTGTAACTGCGCCCCAGGTTGCCCTGTAATACCTCACCAAGCCAGTTCAGGTAACGCACTGGTGCTGGAAGATCCAGACCGAGTTCGGCCCTTAAGGCCCGAAGCGTGTCTTCCTGAGCACCTACTCCAAGAATGACCGCAGCCGGGTCACCAGGAAGAATTTCAAGAAGGAGGAATATCAGCAGGGATGCGACGAGTAGGGTGACCATCAGAGCGGTCAACCTGCGGAACATGAAAAACGTCATCTATCTTGGAGTACAAATCCAGGAACCCTTTGTTTCAAAATGAACTTCCCGGATTTGGAACTCCTAAGGAATGGAAGGGCAAGTCTCAAAAATGAAAATTCCTCGCTTGCCCTGGACAAAATTTATTTCCAGGAAACCTCTGTCAGGTCATTGGCCTGAACCGGGCTATTTTCCCAGAGTCCGGACAGGTTACTGTTCCAGATTCCGAGTTTTGCCAGTTGGAACAAGTAGCCGTTAACAGCATCCTGAGCAATCACTGCTTGGGCGGCCCCCATCAGAGCATAACGCTGTGTGTAGATTCCGATGTCCATGGGTTCAGTATGGGACACAATAGTCAGGTCGAAATCTTTATTGCGGAAAACCTGGTCCAGCCATTGGGCCCACTCCACCGGGATCAGTTCGAGTTCGATACCAACCTTCGCCATTTGAGCCTGGATCACCTCACCTCCCCTACGGGCATAGGTTGGCGGGGGGAGTTTGAGGGTGGCCTTGAGTCCATTTGGAAAACCTGCTTCCGCAAGCAACGCTTTTGCTTTTTCAGGATCATGTGGATAAAGCCCTTTCAGATCAACATATGCCGGATGATGAGGAGCGAAATGAGTACCGATGGGAGTTCCATAACCGAACATTGCACCATCAACAATTTCCTGCGCATTCAAGGCATGCGCGATGGCGCGTCTCACACGAAGGTCATTGAATGGAGCTTTTTGGTTGTTCGTTGAGAGAATGGTTTCACCTTCTGTGCTTCCTTCGACAACACTGAATCGTGAATCATTTTTGAACTGGCCCGCCATCTCCGGTGCAGGAAAATTGGCAAACGCATCGACATCTCCGGCCATGATCGCTGCCACAGCAGCAGCCGCATCAGGAATGAACTTAAAGGTGGCCGTTTTCAGAGCAGGTTTTTCTCCCCAGTAATTCGGATTGGGGCCCAACTCCACCCGGTCACCGCTGACCCAGCGCTTGAAGACAAAAGGACCTGTGCCAACAGGTTTACTCTTGTTTGTCGCCGAACTTCCCTGGTCTACCATCACTGCATCCCCCCAACCCAGGTTGAACAGAAAATGTCCTGTCGGGTTTTTCAGGGTGATCACCACCTTCTGATTTCCGGAAGCAACAACCTTAGCGATCGGCTTAAAAAGCGCTTTTTGAGCGTTGACACTTCCTTCCGCCATGGCACGTTCCAGGGAAAAAACGACGTCATATGCATCAAAAGAAGCTCCATCGTGAAATTTAACTCCGCTTTGTAGATGAAAGGTGTATTTCAGGCCATCCTCGGAAATCTCCCACGACTTTGCGAGGGCAGGTAGAACTTCACCATTACGGTTGATCCGGGTAAGTCCTTCAAAGACATTGGCATAAACGACCTCATCAATGGCCGCTGCAGCACCGGCAGTTGGGTCGAGGTGAGGCGGTTCCAACACCATCCCCATGTTGAGGTGTGTTTTCGCTGCCTGGGACTGGAATGCTCCAATCAGCATAGCAACGAAGATCAGACCGAATTTTTTTAATTGGGATTTAAGTTGAATCATGACCATTCTCCATAAAACAAGGTTTACTGTTGAGCCTAAACAATGAACGTTTGAATCAGGCAATCCTCACAGATTCGCTGGAAAACCTCAAACCCGTTTGAGTTTTAGAATTGAATAAGATTGAAATGATCCCGGTAGGAAGGCCATCTGCCCATACTTTCTGCCTCATAAACACCCCTGGCAATCGATCTTGCAATACAGTCTGCGGCCATCATTCCCAACCTGTAGAGTGTTGCAGTGTCTCCTTTTTTAAATTTTTTCTCTCCGGTGCAAAGAACAAAAAGAGTATCTCCATCGTTTGGGCAATGTGAGGGGCGAACGGCTCTTGCCAAACCATCCTGGGCCATGATCGCCACCCGCAAAGCCTCTGATCGGGTTAGTTCAACATTGAGAGCAACCACCATCAAAGTTGTGTTGGTCACTTCTTGAAAAAATGAGTGCTGATCATAATTTAAAGGTAGGGGTGATTCCATGCTGGGAGGAGGAAGTCCGCCAAACTCGCTTTCGCGTTCAAAAGGCCAGGCCCAGAACTCGGGCCTATCCGGCAGGGTGACAGAACCAAAAGGATTTGATACCGACAAAGCTCCCACGATGTTGCCTTCATCATCCATGAGTGAGACCGAACCCATTCCGCCTTTAAGCGTTCCTGCTTTTGCACCCATTCCCGCTCCGAAATTCCCCTGACCAGTTTCTTGGGCTGCTGAAGAAACCGCTTCATATCCCATTTGTCGATATTTCCCAGGATTCAAATCAGACTTGTCTCCGCCGTTGTTGAGATCAAAGATGCAGGCCGAAGGAACGATCGGCACCACCAGATCTTTGCCAATCTGGAATCCTCGATGTTCCTCTCTCAGCCAATCTGAAACTCCCGATGCGGCATCAAGTCCCTGCGTGGAACCTCCGCTCAGAACTATGGCATGAACTTCTTCCACCAAATTTTCAGGCCGCATCAATTCGGTTTCCCGGGTGCAGGGAGCACCTCCCCGGCAGTCCACTGCAGCCACTGCAGGCCGATCCGGAAGCACTACACTGACTCCGGTGATCATGGTCGAGTCATGGGCGTGTCCGATATTGATCCCAGGAACGTCAATGATGTGATTAGCGGGACCAGGACGAATCATCTTTGGAAACTCTTGAATATGAAAATCATGAAGGAAAAAGAGAAGAAATTAACGACTCTGAAAAGATAAAACGACCGATCGATTAAGATGCTAAAAAGAAACCTCAGACTTCGAGTCCAAGCAGTTTCAGTGTGGCCAAGGCCATCACCTGTGAGGATTTGACCATGTCGTCAATGACTACATACTCATCGGGCTGATGGGCCAAGTCCAGTATGCCGGGACCGTAGGCAATGCAGTCGTGCAGATGACCGATGCGGGCGATGTGTTTCTGGTCGTAAGTCCCTGGTGAAATGATCTTTTCGGGAACTGTATTTAAAACCGAACCGATCGCATCCTCCACCGCCTTGACCACCGGAGCATCGGACTCGGTCATGGTTGGATGGAATTCCATGATGTCACTGATCGAATAGCGGAATCCAGGACGGGTGCGGACCAGTTCTTCCAAGAGTTCGTGTACTTCAGCTTTTACCTCCTCGAGGGATTCTTCAATTAAGAAACGCCGGTCGAGAACCATCCTGCAGGAATCCGGAACACAGGGACTTGGCATTCCATCATAAGATTCCTCCTCACCGCCGTGAACCGCCTGAAGGTTCAGTGTGGACCTTTTGGCTCCCTCTGGGACCACAGGCATCTTCGTCTGCTTTTTGTCCAATTCAGGATACAGTCTTTTCTCCAACAATTGTGTGAACGCCCCCATATGACGAATGGCACAATCTCCAAGAATATGACGAATGGCACAATCTCCCAGAAACGGCATCGAGCCATGAGCAATGCGACCGTGGGTTTCTACCTGGGACCACCAGGCACCACGATGTCCGAGACAAATGCGGTCGACATTCAGCGGCTCCGGAATGATCACATGATCAACCCGGGGTTTTGAAAAAAAACCCTGATGTGCGAGGTAGGCCACTCCTCCGTATCCCCCGGTTTCTTCATCGACGGTTCCGGAAAACTCCAAGGCTCCGGGAAAAGAAATTCCTTCCTCCAGCAGACTTTCCATGGCAATGATCGCGGCTGCAATTCCCCCCTTCATGTCACAGGTCCCTCGTCCATAGATTCGTCCTTCTTTGACAACCGCACCAAAGGGGTCTTCCGTCCAGCCTTTACCCGCCATCACTACATCCAGATGCCCATTGAAATGCACACAGGGCCCGGAGGCTTGTCCTTCGAGCCTTGCCACCAGGTTCGTTCTCGGGTAACGATCATTGTCTCCGGGCGTTCCCTCAGCCCGATGATAGCCGACCTCGAATCCTCGTTTCTCCAAACGTGTTCCCAGAAAACGGGCACAGTCAGTATAAGCATCTCCCGGTGGGTTCACCGTCGGAATCCTGACGAGTTCGCAGGTCAGATCCGTCAACTCCTCACGTTTTCCTTCAATCCGCTCCAGTAACTTTTCTCTGCTCATTCAATCAAAAATTTTTGGTTTCTGGGACATGATGATTCTCCTCAAAATGTATCTTCAAAAACGTATGTATCATTCAATTTTAATGTTTTTTAACCTAATCTGATGATCCTTGTTTGAGAGTCCAAGTGCAAATCCAACTTGTTTGTTTGATATTGAAATGGGGTGGGAACCCTACCTTAACTAAGCAGGATTCCCTTTGAGGAGGGGTTGGAGTGAAGAACAGGAATCAGCGCATTCGCGGGTGATTGAGCATGAATTCCTTTTCCTGCTGTGTGATGCGGCCTTCTTCGGCTGCTTTGTTGATAAAGGCTTCTACCTTGGGCTTCATCGTTTCATGAAGCTTGTCGAGATTGATTTCATACTTCATCAACAATGCCCGCATCGAATGGGTTTTGAGATCAGCTGAAATCTCATCAACTGATTTTCCACTCAGTTCAGCGATGGACTCGCTCATCATCTGCTGCATTTCAATGAACATGAATCCGCCAGGTCCTCGCATTCCGAGGCCCATCATTCCATAACCACGCTTTCCAGGACCACGATTAGCATATCGTGAGCCGGGGCCACTCCAGTTTTGTTCAGCGGAAGACCCCTGCCAATAAGGCCCTCCTCGTTTTCCGCCCCGGTCTCCCCAGGCAAACAGGTCTGATGCCAAAAACAACGTGATGCCGGCAAGCAGTGCCGGTGCTAAAATCCACCCTTTTCTCATAATTCCTCTTTCGGTTTGAGATTAATCATCCCGGAGGAACCATTTCCTCCGTTCAGGGTGATTTCATTCTAGATCCAGAATATGGAGGAAATTTGAAGACTTTGTAGAAATTTGTAGAAGATTCAGGAATTTATTTCATGATCGGCGGTGATATGGAAAATCAGGACTTGACACCCCTGGTTTCTCAGGGAGAATGATTTTCAATGCTTGAAGATCAAGCATAACCCGCCCACCCATTGTTTTCCAAATTTTTTTATGGACCTCCTGATCCACATCGCGACTCCTCATTCAAGAGGAGTGTTGGACCATTTGGCAAGGGCCTGTGCCCGTTCTGGAATCCAATGGGCCTGTTTTTTGACCAATGACGGGGTAAAACTGCTTGAGGTGCAGTCAATTCAACAGGCATTGAGTGCGGCCGATGCTCTCATCGTCTGCAAACACGCCTGGAATCTTCACCTGCCGGGAAAGGAATGTCCTGCGGAATTCGGCAGCCAATCTGACAACAGTCACCTAATGGGACGCTGTAGAAAAGTAATCAGTCTGTGAATCAAGCATCGGAAATCAAAAATCTACTAGTATTGGCCCGTCGGGATCCGATCGAAGCGATGCGGGTTGCGGCTGGTTTGACGATTCATGACCATCAGGTACAGATTCTTTTTTTGTGTGAAGCGGATTTGGGAACTGAAGAAGCGAAGGAGTATTTGGAACTGCTTGAATTCTCGGAGATCGTTCCAAAAACGATTCTTCCTTCTATGGGAAACCAGATCGAATGTCTGGATGGGTTGGATGCTTCCCGCTTAATGGAAGAGGCGGATCAAACAATCAGTTTATGAAGAGAAAACAATGATTGTCGTTCATACATCCTGTTTTGATGAAAGTACTGAACTGGAGGAGATGCTGAAAATATTTGAACAGAAACAGGATTTGACCCACCTTCATCTGCAGCATCTGAAAGATGATGAAGACTGGGATGAAGCCCTCGATTTGATCATCAAGGCAGACCGCATCATTTCCATATGAGACGTTTTCCCGTCTTTTGAATCATTCAATAAACTGATCTTATTTTACAAGGATAGCATGGGACTTTTTCAATCTCCTCAAAACGTGGAAACAAACAAGATGCGCTCCTGGGAAGTACAACTGCAGGACGGGACGAAAGTCACGGTGAACAACCGCTTGGACTGCATCGGAGACACCTGCCCTCGACCCCAGTTGAAATTGAAGAAAAGCATCAAGGGAATGGAATCTGGAGAAATTGTCGAAGTGTTGATCAACAACCCTCCCTCCCTGGAAACGCTTCCCGCACTATGCCCGGAAATCGGAGCAACCCACCTTGATAGCCTGAAGGAACCGAATCTATGGAAACTTTATATCCAAAAAGACTGAGTTTCCGTCAATCCGGTTCAGGTTCATCAGGACTAAACAGGAATCTTCAGGTCCTCAAAAAAATCCAGTTGTACGACTCTCGGAGGTTTTCCAAAATTTGAAATTCCTATTCCAAGAAGCCGAATCGGGCGCCCGGGATACTCCCTGGAACAGCATTGATGCAGTTTTCTTTTTCCGGTTTCAAGAAGAGAACTTCGGTCAAAAGGGAGGCTTCGGCTTTCTGAACGAGTGATTTGTTCAAAATCGGCAAATTTCAATTTCAGGGTCAGAGTGGAACCGCAAATTCCGTTGCGGTCGAGACGCTGAAGCAGTTTTTCAGTCAGGTTTTGCAGTTCTAGGTCCAGTTCTTCAAGATTGGTAAGATTGCGGTCAAAGGTCGTTTCAACACTAACGGATTTGGTTTCCCGTTCAGGTTCAACAGGCCGGTGGTCGATTCCTCTCGCACGCTGAAAAAGCACCATTCCAAATTTGCCAAAGTGTTGATTGAGCCATTCCGCATCTTTTTTGAGCAAGTCCTCTGTGATCTCAATTCCGAAATCACGGAGTTTTTCTTCAGTCACCCTTCCGACTCCGGGAATTTTTCTGACTGGAAGTACTTTCAGAAAAGCCGATGCCTGTTCAGGAGTGATGACGAAGAGACCATCCGGTTTGTTTTCTTCACTTGCGATCTTTGCCAGGAATTTGTTGTAGGAGACTCCTGCAGAGCAGGTGAGTGCAGTCTGCTCAAGGATTTCCGATTTGATCCGTTCCGCAACCCTGGTACCGGAAGGCTCCCTGATCAGGTTGGCACTGACATCCAACCAGGCCTCATCCAGGGCGACGGGTTCAATGAGATCGGTGTAGCATCGAAAAATTCCATGAACTTGTTCTGAAATTTCTCGGTAACGCGGAAAACGCGGAGAAACCAGATTCAATTCCGGGCACCGTCGAAATGCTTCCGCAGTCGGCATGGCGGACCTCACACCAAATTTCCTTGCTTCATAACTTGCGGCGGCAATCACCCCGCGTTTTTCTGAAGGCCCTCCCACCGCCAGGGGTTTCCCTCGGAATTGAGGCTGGTCGAGTTGCTCCACCGACGCATAAAACGCGTCCATGTCGATATGGATGATTTTCCTCGAATCCGACATGAAATGAATAATTTTGTAAGACGAACTTTATAATGGAATTGCTTAAGTCCTTTGTATTTTCAAGGACTTATGATATTTTATTATGCTTACAAAAACTTTGATCAAAACCCATTTCCCATTCAACTGCCTTGAATCTTTCAACCTGGCTGCCTTTCGCTCTCGTCTGCCTACTTGGAGCTATGTCCCCCGGTCCGAGTTTGGCTACGGTGATTCGAAACACGGTAATCGGTTCCCGCTCTCATGGAATTGCCACCGGGGTTTCCCATGCTTTCGGCATCGGGGTATACGCCCTACTCAGTGTGACGGGATTGGTCATCTTGATCCAGGAGGCGCCGATCATTTTCAGGGTATTGACTTGGGTTGGGGCCATTTATCTGCTTTGGCTTGGCTGGCAGGGGGTGACTGCAAAAAAAGGACTGATAGCCCAGAATGAAAGTCAAATTTCAACACTGCAGATTTCCTCTGCAGCCAGGGACGGGTTAGCCATCTCTCTGCTAAATCCTAAAATTTCAGCCTTTTTCGTCGCCCTCTTCAGCCAGTTTGTCGATCAGGCCACCAATCTCTTGAATTCCTCCATCATGGTCGCAACCCCAATGCTGATTGATGGTCTTTGGTACAGCCTGATTGCCATTTTTGTTTCTCAAAAATTCCTTCTCAAGCAACTTCGCAAATACGGGGTTTGGGTGGACCGTGCCATCGGAATCCTCCTGATTCTGATTGCTCTTCGTGTTTTTTTCAATGATCCTCTGATTTGAATCATCGTTGAATATACTCTTATCCATAACCTTTTAAATGACTGAATCAAAACGGGTGGCATTGGTCACCGGAGCAGGATCAGGTGTCGGAAGACATTCTTCTCTAGCACTCCTTGAAGCAGGTTATCATCTTGTTCTTGTAGGAAGGAGGGAGGATGCACTGGAAGAAACCAAAACCTTGGCAGGAATGAATGCCTCTAAATGCCTGATCGTAAGCTGTGATGTCTCAGACCCCAAATCGATAAAGTCCCTTTTCACTGTAACAAAAGAGCAGTTTGGCAGATTGGACCTGCTCTTCAACAATGCAGGCATCGGTGCACCTGCCATCCCTCTTGAGAACCTGACTGTTGAACAATGGAAATCGGTGGTCGATATCAATCTCACAGGGGCTTTTCTCTGCACCCAGGAAGCTTTCAGAATTATGAAAGAACAGAATCCTCAGGGAGGACGGATTATCAACAACGGTTCCATTTCCGCGCATGTGCCAAGGCCCTTTTCATCACCCTACACTGCAACCAAACATGCCATAACGGGGCTTACCCGTTCTTCATCACTGGACGGCAGAGCATACAATATTGCCTGCGGTCAAATCGATATTGGTAATGCGGAAACCGATATGACTGCCAGAATGAAAAAGGGAGTCCTTCAAGCCAATGGAACCACCTCAACCGAACCCACCATCGACCCAGATCATGTCGCCCAGGCTGTAGTCTACATGGCTGGGTTGCCATTGGACGCCAATGTCCAATTCATGACGGTGATGGCAACCCAAATGCCCTTCATCGGCCGCGGATAAGTTATTCAGTCCAAAGCCAGTTCTTTGCTTAAATTTTGATTTGGCATATTAATTGTAGCCAAGGCTATATATGACTTGGCTTCAATCAATGGCTCAAACTCAGTTCTCTAAGCAAAGCCGTCATGAAACAGCAACTATCCCATATTGATGATCTTGCTCTCCGCGAATTGATGGATGAGTCCAAACTCCTCCTAAAATCGGCCAATGAGCATTTTGATCATGAACGACACAGTGAATGGGGCAGGATTCTGACTGAAACCATTTTACTGATTGAAGGAGAGTTGCAGTATCGGATTGAAAACCAGGAGGCATTGCTCATCGAAGAAGCAACGCGTCAGGTGAAAGAATCCATGGATCATGAACAGGACCAGTCAAGAACCATAGACTCTAATCCGTCTTTTAATGAAGAACTGGCGATTTCAGATCTGAAGGATTTTCAGGATTCGAAGACCGAATACCGGGAAGTCAAAGATAAGCTGAAGTTGATCCGTGAAGAGATCGACTCTGAAACTTAAAAAAACTCATCAAAAAATAAGGAGTAACAATGGCTCTGATTTATATTTCCCAATTGGCGATGCTCGCTGGACTGATCGTCATCGATTACATCTAATACTTTTTCCTCCTCAAAAATCGTGAACAGCCTCAAACTGTTCACGGAAAGTCTGGACAAGCTTTTCATTGGGTCCAGATCTCCCAAGAAATTCAATTTAAGTTTGTTAGTCAACTGAACTGAAAATTAAATCATTTTCAGGCGGCCTTTTTTTGCGGGAAATATTCCGGTGTTGGAGTTTTTTCCAAAGTTCTGAAGAAGGACACCTTTTGGAAAGTTTCTTCTCGGAAACGGATGGGACTGGTTTTCATTACACCAATAATGATTCGTTCTGAATCCTCAGTGATTTCCAAAAATTTAAGATACAGTTCCAAAATGCAGGAAATCCCTGCAAAAACCAAAATGAGTGAGAAAAACAATTCTATCGTCACTTTTGGATATCCTGGAAATTAAAGAATGGAATGAAAAATTGATTAAAACTTTTGCAAGATAATCAACGACGGTTTACTCTTGCTTCATAATTAATTTCTTCAATTTGCATACCATATTTTAAAAATTTGACGTTGAATTTAGGAAGCTTTCATGTTGACTCTCGTTTCCGCAACTGAGCGATGATTGCTCCACTGATGACCAGCAAACCACCAACACCTTCCCGCCACTGAAACCCTTCACCGAGGATGAACATGATCAACATCACGAATACGGGAACGAGGTTCTGATGCAAACCTGCCGTAGTCACCCCCAAACGTTTTGCCCCATGGAGCCAGAGTAAAACAGACAATCCTGTAGAAAAAATCCCTAGAAATAAGACCACCATAACTGAATTGAATGAAAAATCCTGTTTCAATTCATAACCGAAAAAACCCGCAATGAAGGTTGCCAGCAACAAACCCACACTCCCTGCGATCATCGTCAATCCGTATCCTCCAACAGGGTGTGCCTGGCCGAGCATACTGAGAGAAAAACGCGAGTAAAGCACCCACAGAACCACCGAACTCAACAAAATTAACTCTCCCCAGCCCAGTGTTATTTCCATCTCCTGATCATTCAATGTTGCAATCAATCCCCCGACCAGAGAGAGGATCACAGCAATAAAAAGACGGAAATCGATCATCCTTCGAGTCGCAATAACGTCTAACAATGCTGAGATGACCGGAACCAATGCGGCAATGATCGCTGCTGTAACCGCTCCTGCATAACCAATCCCGATCACCAAAAGTAGACTCGCCAGACCGTATCCGAATATCCCGAGTAAAAAAGAGGTCAACACCTCTTTCCTTCGAAATAAAACAGGACGACTGAAATAAGCCAGACCTAACATGGTCAGACCTGCCAGTAAGGCCCTGGCACTGGAGAGACTGAAGCCGTCCCATCCTTCCTGCTGTAAATCCAGAATCGGCAATCCGAGGGCCCATAGGAACATGGAAAAAACCACGACCAGATTGTCCAGAATCACTTTGTTTTTTATCAAGATCTACCTCATCTCGACTGAATGTGTTGATTAAAGATTATCCTCAAAAAAACATCTAAGGAAAGACCTGCAAGAAAACCTAGTAAATTTACTAATTTTTTACATGAATTGAATCTGATGAACTGCATGCACTTTTTAAACTTTTCTTGAGGAGGAATTTATGAAACAAGACATTGGCGATCAAATGGCAAATGGAATCTTTCGAGCCGTATTTGGAGGTTGCATGTTGTTCATCATCGCTTCAGCCTTGATCTGGTTCTTTGATTTGATCCCGATCACAGGCTAAACTTGATTCTGGAATCGGCATCGCTTCCGACTTGGATCTAATCCATTTACTGTTTTGGTTTATTTAAGATGCTATAAACCACTTGGAAAGGAAGGAATCCTGGTCTATCAACTCGAATGAAGATTTTTGATTAGTTGTAAGTACTGAATCTCCAATAAAGAAACTGAGAGTATGGAAGAACTCAGAGATGTCAGTTCCGAGCAATTGGAGCATTTTCTTGATGATGCCCGAGACCTGCATGGGAAATTTGGCAACCCCGGTAAACCAACTCTTGCCAAATTGTTAAAACCGATCAATGGAAACCCAAATCCCAAACGGATTACTGAAATCATCGATCTTTTTGAAACCATGTATTTTGTCGACCTTGAGGAGATGGTTCAAATTCTTGAAAATGAAATTGAGCGAAGGAAAAGCTCGATGGTTGATAAAATGTAAAGCAGATTGAATTTTACACTGCTTTATGCTGTTATGTTGATATAGATGTAATTTTAATTATGCATGCCAATGGTTGGTATTAACCAAGTTTCGTGTGATTTACATTAGGCATTCAATTTAAGTTCAGACTCCAGGAGGCACAAACAGCTAGGATTTACGTTGGGATGGAACCCGACCTATATAAAGCTTCGGATGCAATTACACCGCCCATATCAGCAATCCCTAAATTTACAGCATCGTTTTTTCAATGGGCTTAAGGGTATTTCCTTTGGCTCCTAATCACATCAGATTGTTTTTATGACCCGGTATACTTTATTACTGCTGAAAAAAAATGATACTGGCGCAAAGCAGATTCATTTTGGTTCCTTATTAATATTTTTCATTTTTTTCGTCGTTATCGTGGCTGGTTCTGGAATGGGGTATCTGTTTTATGACCAGAACAAAAAACTGATTTCTCAACAGCAGGTCATTCTGGAACAGGAAACAATGCAGGCCGATTTGCAAAGAAGAATCGACATGTTCGATGGTCGTGAAGCAAGAATCGAGTTTCTGGAAGATTATGTGGAAGAACTGAAACAAAATGCCTACAGCAGCGAAATCACGTTAAAAAAACATATGGCTTTGATGGAAACCAGTGTCACTCAGATTTCCAGATTGCATGATAGTTTATGCGAAACGCTGAATGTGTCCTGCATCATCCAGGGCAATAACAAAATGCCTCTCATCAATGAAGTCGATTGGCTGCAGAACATGCAAAGAGATTTCGACCTGATGGATAAATCTTTGAAAGATTTCGCCTTAAATCGAAAATCGTTTGAAGAGCAATCAGCAACCATTGAGGAATTACAGGCTCAACTGAAACAGATGGAGCAGAACCTGGCGGAACATGTTGAGTACATCGAGGTCAATCAAAGCACCATCGACCGTCTAAATCGGAAAATCAGTAAGGCAACGGGAATATCATTAGACCGTAAATCCCCCAAACTGAAATCCTCCAAATCCAAAAAGGGACGAGGCGGTCCAAGCATGATGGATTACTTTACTCTGGAGAACAATGAAGTCCTGAAACGCCCCGGAATGTTGCGAAAAAGACTCTATCAGCAAACCGACAGCCTGGACGAAGGAGTCTCCATTCTTGAAGACCTCTCCCTAGAAATCGACAAGAATTATCTCAACTGGAGACAAACGCCAACAATGATTCCCATCCGGAGTCGTTTGCTCTCAGACCGTTATGGAAAAAGAAAAGACCCGTTCACAAAGAAATGGGAATTCCATGGAGGAGTTGATTTTATTGCCCGCACCGGAACCAAAATTTTTGCTCCTGCGGATGGAATTGTACGCTTAGCCAAAAGACATTATGGGTTTGGGAAAATGGTTGAGCTTCAACATTCTCGAGGGTTTTATCCCGGACAAAGAAAAACTGTACGATACGGCCCCCACTTGCATTATGAAATCCTTATCAACAACCGGCGTTCAAACCCAATGTTGACGATCAAACGTTTCAATTCGGATAAAAGACTTTACATCAGATAATTCAGCGACCATGAGTTCCTCAGCGAATTTTAACGAAAAAGACGTCGGTTTTATTGGAGAAGATCTGATCTTGGAAGGAACGGTACATTCCCGTAACAAACTTGTCATACATGGAACGATCAAGGGAGAAATCTCCGGAGATGACGAAATCACCATTGGAAAAAGTGGAAAAGTTGTGGGATCGATTTCAGGCGGCTTGGTGACGGTTGCAGGAAATGTGGATGGTGATGTGAATATCGAGGATCATCTTGAGATTGCTCCAACAGGTAATGTCCAGGGAGAAATCCATGTTCCTGCTGGAAAGTTGATCATTCACGAAGGCGCTGAAATCAGCGGCCAATGCCATATCTTGCCTTCTGAAAAGAAAGATATCCCTCCAAAAAAATAGTCCCGTTTTTCCATCCTTTTTTTAAAATTTTTCCAGATTTCCCCGTTTTTTGCAGAAAGTAGATTATATTCTCTACTCATTGTTTTGCATCAACGGGAATCATGCAATTTCAGGTTTCAAAAAAAACGCTTCAACAACAGGTTCGCCCTCCAATACGCGAGAAGAAACTGAAGAATCAGGACCGGATTCTTTATGTCAAAGGATTGTTTAATCCTCCTCCAACCGAAACTTCCGAATCCGTCATGGGAACCAAGGTTTTGGACCAATGGAGAAACGTTTTGTCTCTTGGAGTTTTGACCGCCTTCTTAATGCTGATGATGATGGTTTCCATCATCGGTGATTACGGTATTTTGTCCAGTCACCAACTACAGGAGAGAAAAGAGATCCTGGAGCAGAATATAAAGGATTTAAAAAATAAGGAAATGCTGATGCGTGAAGAAATTCATGCCTTAAAAAACAGCCCCACTTTTATTGCAGCAGTAGCCCGCAGAGAACTTGGTTGGGTTAAAGAAAATGAAAGGGTTTATTTTTTCAACCAGGAGAAGAAATCACTTTAGAAAGATGTGATCTTTCTAATTTTATTTCCTGGAATATGAATCAAGTTCCTTAGAGAAAGAACTTCTTTTTCTACGAAAATTTTTATCACTTTGATTGTCGAGCATGAGCACAAATTCTCCTTTGAAAGGATTTAGACTAAAGTGCTTTTGCATCTCGGCAAGGGTCCCCCGGAAAAAATCTTCATTTTCCTGAGTAAGATTCATTGCAAGAACCGATCTGGTGTTAACGTTGAAGATTTTGTTAAGATCTTTGAGCAGGGCATTCAAGCGATAGGGGGTTTCCAGGATGATAAGAAGCGTCCGGATTTCTCTTAAATTTTTCAAACGGTCCAGTCTTGCTCCAGCCTGCCTGGGCAGGAATCCGGCATAATGAAACTCGTTCAATGAAAAGCCACTGCAAACCAATGCAGACATCAGAGAAGAGGCACCCGGTACAGGAATGACACTGACTTTGAGCCTGATCGCACCACGAACCAGTTCGAGTCCAGGATCAGCAAAAACAGGAGTTCCAGCATCGGAAATCAATGCCAGGGTTTTTCCTTGTTTGAGGGACTTCAGCAGGATCGTTGTCTGACCGGTTTCATTATGTTCATTGAGGAGGGTGATGGGAGTATCAATGCCAAGGCGTTTCATCAGAGTTGACCCAACCCGTTGTTCCTCGCAGACAACTTCATCGACTTCAGTCAAGACACTCAGGGCTCTCTTGCTGATATCTTGAAGATTCCCTATTGGCGTCGATACCAGATAAAGTTTTCCGATCTCAGCCATGATATACGATCAAGTTCTTATTCTTTGTAATGGAGAACCACCTGGAAAAGAACTTCTCTTCCGTCATTGGAATGCGTCTGATTTACAAATTGCTGCCGATGGGGGAGCAAACTTTTTGGAATCCCATGGACTGAAACCGAAAATCATTATCGGGGATCTGGATTCCCTGGATGATCAAATCCGTTCCGGAGTTTCTCCAGATTCCATCGTACATGTTGAAGAACAGCAAACCAACGATGCCGACAAGGCCATCAGGTACTGCATGGAAAAAGGAGCAAAGTCGGTTCATTTACTGGGTGCTGCCGGAAAAAGACTGGATCAGTTTTTAGCGAATCTGGAAGTGATGCACAAGTATTCCTCTCGACTCAGAATCATCCTTTGGACGGAAACCGAACGGATGGAATTCATCAGTGGACAATGGCAGGAATCTCTTGAGGAAGGGACCGTTGTGTCCCTGCTTCCATTATTCGGTGGAGCGAAAGGAATCACGACCACGGGATTGACCTTCCCCCTTCATGGACAATCGCTGGAGCCAGGTGGTATCCCTTGCGGAGTTTCGAATAAAGTTAATCTTTCCCCGGTCAAGATCGATGTCTCAGAAGGGAAATTACTGTTGGTTGTAAATCATCACTTCGCCGAATAAAACTGGCTCATTCCTGAACAAAACTTTTTACAGAAGAATTCATACCCGGTTAATTCAGCAGGATTTTTTCCTCAAAATCACACTGTCTTCGTATCACACATTGAAGACATTCGGGTTTCCGGGCCTTGCAGACATAACGACCATGCAAAATCAGCAGATGATGCGCATCCTTTTTGAATTTTCGAGGAACATTCTTCATCAAACCATCTTCGACTTCCCTGACATTCTTGCCCGGCGCAAGTCCTGTTCGATTTGAAACCCGGAAGATGTGGGTATCCACCGCTATCACGGCATGTCCAAAAGCGGTATTGAGGATGACATTCGCCGTCTTTCTTCCGACTCCCGGAAGAGCCTCTAATTCTTCAAGAGTCTGCGGTATCTCTCCCTGATGTTTTTCAACCAGCAGTTTGCAGGTTTTTTCAATGTTTTTTGCCTTACTTGGAGCAAGCCCGATCGAACGAATGAAACGCAGAATCTGTTCGTGCCCGGCATCACCCATGGATTGAGGATCAGGAAAAGCCTGAAAAAGAGAAGGGGTCACCTTGTTGACCGAAACATCCGTAGCCTGTGCGCTGAGAATCACCGAAATCAGCAATTGGAAAGGATTGTTATGAACCAATTCCGTTTCAGGATTGGGAATCGATGCTGATAGTTTTTCGAACAAACTCCTTCTGCGGGCAGGACTCACGGATTCTCCAGAAATTCCCGATGAATCGCCTGTAATGCCTGAGAAGTCTGATTTTGGAGGATGACACAGGAAATGTTAATTTCAGATGCACCCTGGGTGATCATCTCAATGTTGATCCCTTCTTTTGCGAGTGCACTGACCATTTTCCCTGCAGTTCCCGGGGTGGTCCTCATCCCCTCGCCCACGAGACTCAGAATCGCTCTTTCACCATGGACCGTAACCGTTCCCAATTCCTCAAGATCTTTGATCAATTCATCCATTCGTTCAGAATCATTGACCGTGCAGGAAATATTGACTTCTGAAGTGGAGATCAGGTCGATCACTACTCCGTGATGACGGAAGACATCAAAAACCTTGGCAATAAAACCTGAGGAATGAAGCATCCGGTTGGAGTTGATATTCAGGGTGTAGATATTGTTTTTGGTGGTTACGGCCACTGCAGTTCTGTTCAGATTTTTCCGTTTTTCCTGGTTTTCCTCGTTAAGGCCTTCAGGCAGGATCAGGGTCCCGGGTTTTTCAGGAGCAAAGGTGTTTTTGATTCGGATTTTAACCTTCGACTGGATCGCCCGTTCCATCGTGAAAGGATGCAGCACTTCTGAACCGAAATAGGTCAGTTCCGCTGCTTCCGCGGGTGAAATGGCATCGAGCACCGATGCTCCAGCGACCTTCCTCGGATCGGCAGAGAAGATTCCATCCACTTCTTTCCAAACCTGGAGTTCCTCAGCCTGCATCTCAGCAGCAATCAGTGCCGCAGTCAGGTCGGTGTAACCCCGACCGATACGGTTGATGATTCCACCCGAAATAAATCCAAAAAACCCGGTCAACACCGGAACTTCATTCTGCTTCTCAGGCATTTGCTTCCGGAAAGACTTTTGACATTCCAAATAAAAATCAACATGGTTGGCAGATGCATTCTCGTCCACACTTTGTGAAAGATCGGTATAAGCGGAATCAATGCCGTAGCTCTTCAAAACTCCGGAAAGCAGTCTTGCTGAAAGCCTCTCTCCGGTTCCGATGATGAGGTCCTGGGATCTTGGAGAAATTTCATTGATCACATGGATTGCTTCCAGAAAAGCCTTCAGCGATCTCAGTTCTTCATGGATGTACTCCTTGACTTCCTCCATGATCACAGGGTCGGATATCGCATCTTCCAAAGCCTTGAAATGACTTTGCTCGACCAGATCAAGAACCCGGAAAAAAGGCCCCCCACTGATTGCAAGATCTCCTGCTTCAAGAAGCCTGCTGGTGGTTCCTTCGGCTTTGGTATAACTGCTCATGGCGGAAACCACGACAATGACCCGATTTTGCTCCAACGTATCGGCAATGATCTTGGCTACATTTTGGAGCCTCTCTGCATTTCCTAAACTGGTACCACCATATTTCTGTACAACCAAAGACATAAGTCCGTCACTCTACTTGAATGTTCAAAGAAACCTGCTTTACTTGAAGTATTCATTGTACCTTTTTCTTAAAATCTGGAAAGCAAAACCTCTTGATTCAGAACAGGATGAGCCAAGATTTTCTCCCCCTCAACATAGCAGTCCTGACTGCCTCGGATACCCGGACTCTGGAAGAGGACACTTCCGGTCAACTGCTGTCTGAACGCTTAACCGAAGCAGGACATCAGCTTGCAGCAAGGGAAATTGTTCCGGACGATATCTATTTGATCCGTGCATTGGTTTCCCAGTGGATTGCAGATGAATCCATCGACATCGTTATCAGTACAGGAGGAACGGGGCTTACTGGAAGGGACGGAACTCCGGAAGCAGTCGAGGTGCTTTTCGATAAGAAAATTCAGGGTTTTGGAGAATTATTCCGGCAACTATCCTATGAAGAAATCGCGACCTCCACCATCCAGTCAAGAGTCACAGCTGGTGTTGCGAACGGGACCTACATCTTCTGCCTGCCAGGTTCCTCAGGTGCCTGCCGTACGGCTTGGGACCGTATTTTGGCAGCACAACTCGATCTGCGCAGTAAACCCTGTAATTTTGCCGAGCTGATTCCAAGACTTCGGGAACGCTGATCTGATCGTCACTTCATCGAAGATTTGATGAAATACCTTCATTCCCCCATCCAGTGGGCGGTCCATCTGTTGATCTTACCGTTCATTGTGAGTGCCATCTCATGCACCTCTCCTGGAAAAATTCGAGAAAGGAACCGGAACAACCTGAACCGGCTCACTCTGGACATGTCCCGACAACAGGTGCTGACAGTTATGAAAAGACCTTACCGTTCGGAGACCCTGAGCCTTTCCAACGGAAAAAGGCTGGAATTGTTGTACTACCACACCGATTTGAAAACTCCTGATGGGGCGGTGACCGATGATGAACTGACACCGGTTGTTCTGATTGAAGATAAAGTAATTGGATGGGGATGGATCTTGGTCCGGCGCTTTAAAGAGGAGGGAGGTTCCCAGGGATTACCCCTGGAAGAAGAGAAAGAGACCCGGGATATACGTCAGGATATTGAGAAAATCGATATGTATTGAATCCGGTCTGATTTAACAAATTTACAAAAGGTCTTAGGAAACTCGTTTTTTATTCCTGAAGGACTCGCCAATCAAGCTTCCCAAACCTGGGGACCACGAATCAGTTTCCGTAAATCTCCTTTTCCTTTTTTCTCAATCTGATTTTGAATCTGTTCTTGGACAGACTCTTCAAAACGTGGATGTTTCACTTGCCGGAACACTCCCATCGGAACGGGAAAATCCGGGAAATTCATGCCGCTCAGTATTTGATCATGAACGAGAAGTTCCGAAAGATCAGTATTCTCATTGACATCAACGATTTCGGGCTTTAGGCCTTTGAGTCGGATTCCTTTGTTTTGCTCCTTTCCAAAGAGCAAAGGCTCTCCATCCTGAAGCCTCAAAATCCGGTCTTCCCTCAGAGAACGTTCACTGATTTCACTGAAAGTTCCATCATTAAAGATCGGACAATTCTGATAGATTTCCACAAAGGAAGTGCCTTTGTGTTCCGCTGCTTCTCTAAGTGTGGTTTGCAATGCCTTAGCATCAACATCGAGGGCCCTGGCAATAAAGGATGCCCCCGCAGAAAGAGCAAAGGTCATCGGATTCAGCGGAGTCATCAACGATCCGAAAGGTGTGCTTTTCGTCACTAATCCCTGTTCCGAGGTGGGCGAAACCTGGCCTTTGGTGAGACCATAAATTCGGTTATTGAAAAGCAGAATATTGACGTCGAGGTTGCGTCGAAGCATGTGGAGCATCTGGTTTCCTCCAATGCCGAGTCCATCACCATCCCCAGTCACGATCCACACTGATAGTTCCGGACGGGCGACTTTCAATCCGGTTGCAAATGCCGGAGCCCTTCCATGAATTGTGTGCATCCCGTAGGTGTTCATGTAATAGGGGAACCGACTGGAACAACCGATTCCGGAAATGAAAACCATGTTTTCACGCGGAATACCCAGTTCAGGCATCAGTTTCTGGACCCCTGCGAGGATCGCATAATCTCCGCACCCCGGGCACCAACGGACCGTTTGGTCAGAAACAAAATCCGTTTTTTTCATTTCTGCCGGGGGAGTTTTCGTTGAAGGAAAAATCGTAGCGGTTTGGTTCATTGTTGTGTTGTTGATTGGTTGCTTAGAAGAAAATGTGATTTAAGTTTTGATTTTCCAATACTTCTTTTCCTGAAAGATGAGGATCTCTCAATTTCATCAACCCTGGAGCAGGGATTCAATCCGTTCCCGTATTTCTGAAACCATAAAAGGTTTCCCCTGAACTTTTTTCATCGATACCGCATCGACGAGAAATTCTGAACGGATCAGGACACTGAGTTGCCCCAGATTCATTTCAGGAATCAGGATTTGATCAAAACCGCTCAAAACATTTCCAAGTTCTTCATGGAACGGATAAAGGCATTGTAAATGGAGAAGAGAAACCTGTTTTCCTTTTTGCTGGAGACTTTCTACCGCTGAGAGTGCTGCACCAAAAGCACTACCCCAACAAAGCACGAGCAGTTGATTTTTTTCCGGGCCAATGATTTTTAGGGGCGGAAGATCTTTGGCGATGCGGCGTATCTTGGCATCCCGGATCAACACCATCGCTTCATGATTCACAGGATCGTAACTTACATCTCCGGTGTACTGGTCTTTTTCCAAACCTCCGATTCGGTGCTCCAGGCCGGGTGTGCCAGGTACCGCCCAATCCCGCGCGAGGGTATTCAGGTCCCTGACATAGGGGGTATAATTTTGGGACTCGGTACGAAATTCTTTTTCCAGTTCAGGAAGTGCCTCAAAATCAGGGAGCATCCAGGGTTCCGCACCGTTGGCCAATGCCCCGTCGCTGAGAAGAATCACCGGAGTCATGTATTTGAGTGCAATCCTGAACGCTTCCAAAGCAACGTAAAAGCAGTCGCCGGGAGTCGAGGGGGCAAGCACAGGAATTGGGGCTTCGCCATGTCTTCCATGAATTGCGGCCAAAAGGTCGGTTTGCTCGGTTTTAGTCGGTAAACCGGTGGAAGGTCCGCCACGCTGGATGTTTAAGACAACCATTGGCAGTTCCACCATCACGGCATATCCCAATGCCTCACCTTTGAGATCAAGCCCCGGTCCACTGGTTCCGGTGACTCCCAAATAACCTCCGTAAGCGGCTCCAATACAGGCAGATACGGCAGCGATTTCATCCTCGGACTGCATGGTTTTGACACCAAAATTCTTATGCTGGGCCAATTCATGGAGGATATCCGACGCCGGAGTAATCGGGTAGGATGCGTAAAGGATCGGCTTACCGGACTGTACCGAGGCTGCAATACATCCCAACGAAAGAGCTTGGTTGCCTGTGATCTGGCGGTATTCTCCTGGAGGCAGTGAAGCCGGCGCAACATGATAACGTTCGTGAAACAGTTCGGTGGTGATGCCATAGTTGTAACCCGCCTGCAGCGCCATCATGTTCGCTTTGACAATCTCTTCACGTTTTTTGAATTTTTGCTGAATCCAGTCCCGCGTGTTGTCGATAGGCCGGTCAAAAAGCCACTGAACTACCCCGAGTGCAAAAAAATTCTTGCAACGCCCTCCTTCACGATGAGAAAGACCTGACTCCTCAACTGCCTTTAAAGTGAGATTAGTGATCGGGATCTGAACGAGACGATAATTCTGAATTTCTTCTGATTCCAGAGGGTTTCCATCGTATTCAGCTTTCCTCAGATCGTTTTTCGAAAAACTGTCTGAATTCACGATCAGAATTCCGCCTTTCTCCAGGTCACCAAGATTCACTTTGAGTGCTGCCGGATTCATGGCAATCAAAACACTAATCCGGTCTCCAGTTGCATGGATATCATGCTTGGAAAAACTCAGTTCAAAACCTGAAACCCCTGCCAGTGTTCCTGCAGGGGCGCGGATTTCAGCAGGATAATCCGGAAAGGTGATGACATCGTTTCCAATCATCACCGAAGATTGGGTGAACTGATTTCCGGTAAGCTGCATTCCGTCACCTGAATCCCCTGCAAAACGGATGGTTACGGTTTCAAGTTCGGTTGTTGGAAAATTAGAATTTTGCTGTTCCAGGTCCATGATATTTTCTGTCCCGTCATTCATGCTTCATTTCTCAAATAAGCAAATTCTCAGAAAAATCCAAGGGATTCTATTAATGGAAATTGAATAAAATTTGTTTTTTGTTCAACTCTACACTGAATGGAAAAAACCAAGATGATTCAAAATTTGAACACATAATATCATAGCCTTAATCCGACCCAAATCCAAATCAGGCACATCAGAGATCTCCAGGACTTTCGAATCAGGATGATGTCATTGAGAAATGATCAAAAAAAAATCATGCAATCTGATCTCTTAAGTGCCTTCGCAGAATCTTGCCGGAGGGAGATTTGGGGATTTGCTCAATCTGAATGATTCGCCGAATCTTTTTTTGTGGGGAAACTTTTTGAGCAATGAACTCCATGATGGTTTCAGGATTTTCCACCATGTTTTCTTTGTAGACGACAAATCCTACCGGAATTTCTCCTGCTTCCGGATCTTCAGCAGGAACGACAGCACAATCTGCAATTGAGGGATGGGTCAACAGCAATGCCTCCAATTCTGCAGGTGCAACCTGAAACCCTTTATATTTGATCAGTTCCTTAACACGGTCGACAATTTTGAAATATCCGTCCTCATCCACTTCGGCAATATCTCCGGTTTTTAGCCAACCTTCAGGATCGATCGTCTGGTTTGTTGCTTCTTCGTTGTTCAGGTAACCTTTCATCACTTGGGGGCCACGGATCCAGAGCTCACCCTGCATGCCGGTTCCCAAATCCTTTCCGGTTTCATAATCAACGATCCTGCATTCTGTATTTGGAATGCAGATGCCAATGGATCCTGGAACCACACGTCCCGGAGGTTCAGGATTAAGATGGGTCACCGGGCTTGTTTCGGTTAAGCCATAACCCTGCTTTACCGTGCATCCAAGCCGCCTTGCGCAATCTTCCGCCAATTCTGGACCAAGCGGAGCGGCTCCGGACATGATGGTTTTCAGTTTAGGAAAAGCATAACCTTCCACCATCGGATGTTTTGCGAGAGCAAGAACGATGGGAGGAACTAGATGGGCCCGGGTTACCTCATGCTTCTGCATCAAAACCAGAAACTGCTCCAGATCGAAACGGGACATGCAAACCACCGTGGCACCATGACTCAGAGCTGAGTTGAGGATCACGGTCATCCCGTAAATATGATAGAAGGGTAAAACAGCGATCAGAGTGTCTTCTTCTCCCGATGGTTCCAACTCGGTGAATTGATAAAGATTGGAGACCAAATTGGAATGAGAGAGCATCACCCCCTTAGGATGTCCGGTGGTTCCACTAGAATAGGGAAGGACCACCAAGTCCTGCTCAGGGTTAACCTTGATCTCAGGACATTTACTTTCATCTCCGAAAAGAACTTCATAAGAGTTTGTTCCATCTTTTTCATCACCAATAACAAAAATCTCCTCCAAAGAAGTTGATTCTTTGGCTTTCAGTGCAGTTTCCAGACAGTTGGGGTGGCAGACGAGAAAACGAGCCTGGCAGTCATTGAGTTGTTTCGAGAGTTCTTCAGCCGTATATAACGGATTGACCGTGGTGTTGGTTCCGCCTGCCAAAATCACTCCATGAAAAATGATCCCATATTCTGGACAGTTAGGACTGAATATGCCGAGTACCTCACCCGGCTTGAATCCTCTCTTGGAAAGACCTGATGCCAACCGCTTTGCTTTGATTCCAAGTTCAGCATAAGAAATAGCATCACCACTTGATCCATCGATCAAGGCCGGTTTGCTCCCCAACTGCTCCGTTTTTCTCAAAACGAGATTGGGAAGAGGAATTTCAGGAATTTTGATTATGGGAAGAGGACTTTTGAAAAGCATCTATGGAACGATTTAAAAATTATCAGAAAGAACTGCTTGTAATAGCGATCAAAGAGAACAGGATCAAGCCATCATCTACTCTGATTCGTTTTTTTTTAACAAACCTAAAACTTAATTTGGCAATGAAGATAAAAAGCTCTTCAGTTTGCAGTGGCAGGAGGAAAAGTCAGGCGAGGGCGTGGCTCATAGAGTTGAGGATTAGGGAGGAGCCTGAGATTGATGAAGATTTGAGGACCGGATTTGAACAGACTGCAGATTTCATAACAGTGGTTATCAACGTCAACCAACGAATCCTTGTCGAGCTTTTGAGACATTTCCTCATCAATTTCATATTCGACGGGACGGAATTTTCCAAACAATCCGTAAAGCTTGACCGGTACCTGTTGCATTATGTAGAGATCCTAAAAATAGTAACGTATTGAATTCTAAATCAATAATTCCAACGAAGAGAGTATTTGTCAAGTTTCAACATAAAAAATCTTCTGGCATTTCTTCGATGCTGATAAGAACTGATTTGATTTGTAAAAGGAAACAAAGATCCGCTCTGGACTTTTTGGATTCTTTAAAATGAAACGTTTGGAGCCCCTGCTTCGTTTTTTTTTGAAAATACATTGAAAATGCTCGTTTTTCACTAAAGTTCTCTCCTCAATTGCCGATTATGGGTCTGAAGAAAGTTTTTTCTCCAGTCGTAGAAAAGTAATTTAACGATGAAGATCAACTACAACCCTGCAGCTCAAAACACACTCAGACATTTCGGGATGAATGTCGACCGTGTCGATCAGTCGATGCGGAATTTGAGCTCCGGAAAGAAGGTTGTTGATGGAACCGACGGAGGAGCTTCTTTATATGTCACCACCAATATGCAGAATAAGGTCACTGGATTAAAGCAGGCTCAAACCAATACGGAAACCTCGCTCTCCCTCCTTCAAACGGCTGAAGCAGCAATGGCCGAGGGGGTGGATATTCTGAATCAGATGAAACAACTGGCCGTTCATGCAGCAAACGAAGCGACGAATGACAGCATGCTTCTTGAAGCAGACCAGATGGAATTTGAAGAATTGCTGAGTGCCATGGAACAAAAATCGGAAAGAACCACTTTTGCAGGAAAAAAACTTCTGAACGGTTCAATGGGGATCTCAGGAAGTGTTGTAGGCAATCATCTCCGTTTTGTGGAAGCCAAAATCGACACTCCAGGTTCGCCAACCGAAGGATTTAAAATCGATATCACTCAGCCTGCTACCCGTTCCATGATGCAGGGACCGGAGCCCCTTTCGGTGAGTCATCTCACTCTGGGCTTCCGTTTGGTGATCCGGGAAGGAGCTAAAGTTGCTGAACTGGATTCTACCAAGGGAGATTTGAGTGAAGAACTGCAAAAAATCCGCAAAAGTCATGTGGATGATCCTGAACGCTTCCCGGAAGAACAGGTTAATAAAGAAATCCAGCAAATCATCATCCATCAATTGAATGAGAGGTTTGAAAAACAAGGCCTCCCCCTTGATGCCATGCTCAGTCCTGAAGGGCACATCAAATTACGACATCAGGAATTTGGAGATCATACCTCCTTTTCCGCTACCTCGAGCCTGCCTGGTGTTCTGACCAAAAAAGTAGGCGAAGCAGAAAATTCTATTCCAGGCAAGGATGTCGCCGGATCCATTGCCGGAGATCCTGCCAGCGGTCACGGTCAGTTGCTTACGGCCCGACCTGGAACCACAGCCCAGGGCGCGGTCATCGAATACAGTGGGGAAACAGAATTACAGCAGGTTCCGGTTCTGGATGAAGACGGTAATCAAACCGGTATGCGCTGGGAAGAGTCATCCGTGGATGAACTCATCGGAGCTGAAAATGACGGGTTTCTTCATATTGCACAGCAGACCCAGGCATTTCAGATCGGTGCTTCTTCCAAAGATTTTCTTGAACTCGACCTGAAAGACATGCGGCCCAGGAACCTGGCCAACGGAATCGAAAATGACAGTGACTTCCGGAGCATTGCGGATATCGACCTGACTTTACCGGGAGGGGCTAGAGATGCCATTGATCTTATTGATGCGGCCTATGAGGATTTGAACACCGCAAGGATGGATTTGGGGGCATTTCAGAAAAACTCCCTGGAAAACACCCTGAGTTCCGTAAAAACTGAAAATGAAAATCTGAGCAAAAGCATCTCAACCATTGCTGATACGGATGCCGCCTCTGAAGTCGCAAGCATGGCAAAAAACAAAATTCTCCTTCAAACCAGTCAGTCCATGCTGGCACAAGCGAATCAAAAACCAAGACACGTCCTGACCTTGATCGAAGACTCCTGATTCTCCTTCCTTTAATTAAATTTTATCCCTTACAAATTCTAATCTTTTTCATTTTTGAAAGCGTTTGGCTTTGAACATGGCTTCAACTCTCCGATCCTAAGCCCTCTGGACTCAGTCCACGTCTCAAGAACATCTAAATAACCCTCTCAAACGTCAAAGTCTTCAGATGGGTATATTACTCAAAATGAAACCTTAGAATTTCCTGATTTCATGAAATTATCTGGTACCCGCATTGCATTCGAACAATCAATTTTCAATATTCATTAAGGAGTTCTATGAAACGTTCTTTACTTTTGGTCTTTATAGCTTTTTTTCTTTTTGGAAGCGTTGCATCTGCAGCAAAACTGAGGCTGCACATTCCTATCTCTACTTCTTGGTCTGGAGATTCAAGTTCAGCAGAATTTTCTTCTACAGGCTATTCTGTAAGGGGTATATTTGGACTTTTTGGCGCTGGGTACACGCAAAGTGACTTAAAAGCAAAATGGACTAATGGTTCAACAACTTACACAACCAATGCTATTGATGTCTCTTTAACACCGATTGATTTATTTACAGTAGGTTATGGAATTGTAACAGGTGGAGGAGTGTCTAATGGGACGTTGGACTCATCTTCAGGATCTACAACATTTTTTAATCTTAATTTTGGACTGGGACCAGTTGATTTGCTCGCAGGTTACAGAATGTGGGACGCAACACATAAACGTAAAAGCGGTTCAGAAAATAAATTGAAATACAATGAAATTGGATTAGGTGTAGGATTTGGTTTCTGATTGAATCACATCTGATTCTGGGGGCAGTCTTCAATGCCCCCAATTCACATATATTTTTCTTCTCTTCTTATCTGAAGAAGCAATTCCCCGCTTCTAGTTTCTCTTTATCAAAAACGAAATCTGATTCGATTTAGGGCTAAGATCACGCCCAAATCATTTCTATTTGAAATCTTAATCTATAGAATTTAGAACCTATTCTGATTCTTTTTCAGGAATTAAAAAAAAAGGTTCTAAAACTTCTTTGATCTTTGGTGGGATTAACCAATCGTGTGCTGGTTGATTCTGCAAGTTTTTATGAATTCCGCCAATCAAGTTGGATTCTTTTGGAAAGATCGTTGGAGGCTTTAATGCAAAGGGATCAACTTGTGATGCCTAGGTTGAGGAAGTATAGTTTCACTTCATTCAATTGAAGTATAAAAAAGTTTATGAATCTCTTTACGTATCCTCATACAGTCACCACCCTTTTCAAGCTGAGTTTCAAACTCTTCCAAAAAAACTTATTGGGGATGTTGATGCTGACGGTGGTTTTACTGGCTCCGTCTTTGGTTGTAGGATTGGCGCAATGGTTTGAGACCGAGAGTGTTGTATTTTTCATATCAATGCGTGTACTTGAATCCGCCATGGCACTTGGGATGATTGCAGTCGCCCATGGAAGCATTTTCCCAATTTCCGGAATTTTGAGAAGCTTTGGCGGTCCTTTGCTTTTTGGAGCCATTCATGTTGCCATCCTGCAATATCTGCTTTTTGTCATAGGGGTGATGGGACTAACCGTGATGCCTTTCCCTTTTAATATCATCATTGTCGTCCTATGGCTTTCGTCATTGTTTTATTTTTGCCTGGCCCAACCGGTTTTCATTTTGGAAGGAAGACGGGGAATGCAGGCGATGATTCGAAGTTTCCAACTGGTCCGCGCAAAATTCAGCAGGGTTTTCATCATCGTCGTCTTGAGCATGCTGATTCAGTTTTCCATTTTCGCCCTCCTCTTCCGCCTTTTTCTCCCGGAACTGGATCTGCTTTCCGCGGAAGATACAGAACAGATCCAGATTCAAATCGCTGCAATCCTCGAAAATGAAGGAGTTCACCGGGCAATGCGCCTCTCACAGTATTTGACCGCATTGGCATTTTTCCCCTTTGCCTCATTGTTGACAGTGCTCTTGTATTTTGATTTGGTGAATCAGGAAGGCCAGGTAAACTCCGATCATTTTTCCAAGCTGGCGACCCAGTTTTTTGGAATCGGTTCCGAGAATTCGAATCGACCCGAAACGCCTCCCCAGGATTGATCCTTTTTCATTTTCCGGTTCGAGATGAAAATCAAAAGCGCCGGGCTTTTAGAAAGTGCGGCTGGAGCAAATCAATTCCCGGACCTGGTCATGCCGGAAATTGCTTTTGCCGGGCGGTCGAATGTTGGCAAATCAACCCTGATTAATTCTCTTCTGACCCGCAAAAAACTGGTCAAAACCAGCTCGACTCCGGGCAAAACAAGGTTGATTAATTTTTTCCTGATCAACGAAATTTTTTGTTTGGTCGATCTGCCGGGTTATGGATTTGCCAAAGTCCCTGCGGAGATGCGGGAAAGTTGGAGAAAACTGATCGAAACCTACCTTAGCAGAAGAGACAATCTAAGAGGAGTGGTGTTGATCATCGACATCCGGCACGGACCAACTGCCCAGGACCGGCAATTAAAAAGCTGGCTGGATTTTCACCAGAGACCGATGCTGGTCGTTGCCAGCAAATCAGACAAACTCAGCCGCGGCAAATGCGCATCACAACTGCAAAAAATTAAAAAGGATTTGGAACTGACCCAGTTACCCTTGCCCCATTCCAGCCTGAACAAAGAGGGAAGGGGGCAAATCTGGAAGGCTCTGGATGGATGGCTGACTTCGGCTTAAATCAAGCCTTCCCGTTGACCAATTCGGTCTGAGCGAAAAAATAGGCGATTTCGATTGCAGCGTTTTCCAGACTGTCAGACCCATGAACGGTGTTTTCCCCAATGCTTTGAGCAAAGTCCTTGCGGATCGTTCCTTCTGCTGCTTCAGCGGGATTGGTCGCTCCCATGATTTCACGGTGATAAGCAACCGCGTTTTCTCCCTCAAGTACACTGACCACAACCGGTCCGGAACACATGAAAGTTGTGAGTTCCTCAAAAAATGGTCGTTCACGGTGGACCGCATAAAATCCTTCGGCTTCACGTTTGGAAAGGTGAAGCATGCGAGTAGCTACAATCCTGAGACCCTTTTGTTCAAAACGTCCCAGAATTTCTCCGACCAGATTTCGCTTAACCCCGTCAGGTTTGATGATGGATAGGGTTTGTTCCAATGCCATAATGGTGTTTCCTTTTTAGGTTATTAAGTAAGAGATTCAAATGAATCATGCATGGAAAATCAGGATGAGCTTTCCATGGTGCAAAAATTTCTGAGCAAGTCCAAACCTGCTTGCTGACTTTTTTCCGGATGGAATTGAACCCCCCAGAGATTGTCTCGATGTACCACCGAGGCAAATTCATGCCCGTAATCGGTAATCCCCAAAACCATGTCTCCGGTTTCTGGTTCCATAAAGTATGAATGAACAAAATAGAAATAACTGGATGAACGGAGCTTCTTGAAAATCTGATCCTTTTGCTGGAATTGGACCTGATTCCAACCAATTTGTGGTACTTTTAGAGAATGCTGGAACCTCCGCACTTTTCCGGGAATCCAACCCAGTCCCCGGCATTTCCCATCTTCACTACTTTCTTCCAGTAAAAGCTGCGCCCCAAGGCAGATACCAAGCAGAGGCATGCCACTCTCGACTTTCTCCTGAAGGCGTTTGAACATTCCTGAACCCCGCAAGTGTCCCATTGCAGGGGCAAAGGCCCCTACTCCTGGAAGTAGCATTCTACTGCAAGATTCAAGTTGATCCGAATTCTGGACGATGCAATTTTCCAGTCCGAGATGATCGATGGCATTTTTTAGGTTGAGCAGATTGCCGACTCCGTAATCAAAAATGCCGATCATGGTTTGACTGGATCAGAGAGTCCCTTTGGTGGAACTCACTTCCATCCTCCTTGGGTCCAACGTAACCGCATCCGAAAAAGCCCTGGCAAAGGCTTTGAAAAGCCCCTCACACTTATGATGATCGTTACTGCCGTAAAGGATACTGAGATGCAGAGTTAAACCGCAGTTGAAAGCCAGAGATTTGAAGAAATGGGGAATCATCTGGGTATCCAGGTCTCCAAGATTGTACCTTCCGAATTCTCCGTTGAAGACGAAATCAGGTCTCCCAGAACAGTCAAGTACCGCCCGCAGCAGAGCTTCATCCATCGGGATGTAGGCATGGCCATAACGTCGAATTCCCTTTTTTTCACCCAGGGCTTCCTTCAGGGCCTGGCCAAGTGCAATTCCAATGTCTTCGGTGGTGTGATGACTGTCGATGTGAAGGTCCCCCTCGCAGGAAACCGCGAGGTCCATGAGCCCGTGAAACGCCAATTGATCCAGCATATGATCAAGAAAACCGATTCCGGTATTGGTTTCACTTGTTCCTTCTCCATCCAGGTTCAGTTTGACCCTCACCAGGGTTTCCCGGGTTTTACGTTCGATACTGGCAGTTCTTGACAGGGGCATTTTTCAAAAGGAATAAAATAGCCTTGCCGCGGCGTGGAAAAATAAATCCGTGGCGGTTCCAGGAACATCATGGTCATCAAAACTGAAAGCCGTACCGGGATTGAACAGATTCACATCAAATTCCATCACAGCATGGATGGCAATCGGGAAAGAAAGGGTGTTGTCGAGTTCCATGCCAATGTCTTTCGAAGGAATGTCAAATGAGTTGTACACATCCTTCATTCTTTTTAACTGGTAGAGACCTCCTCGATACAGCAATTTGGAATCCGGAACATCATACTGGTAGCGAAGCCCGATCATACTGGTGTTGTTGATCGAATGGCCAAGTCCGGTTCCACTATTGAGTTCCGTACTTCCGCCATTGAAATAAAATTGGGTTCCTTTGTATGTTCCGGGCATGATCTCATAAAAACCTGAAAGATCCCTTTTGTAGTTCAACCCTTCTTTGTTCGGATCCTGGATTTCCTCGTCACCACGGGCCATCATCGCAATCAGCCCGTAACGGTGTTCTCCGGAAATAAAACTCATTTCCAGTTCTCCGGCCACACCATTTACTTTGGATGAATGATGATACCCTGATTCATCATAAACATAATGCCTGCGCTTGCCGGATGAACCAATCATGTCTCCATAAATTTCGATTGTGGGGGTTTCGTAAACGAGGCGGATTCCCCAGTATTCATATTCATGAGAGAAATAATAAACCGGTTTACAATCACTGTTGACCGTATAATCGGAAACTTCAGAACGGCAATCTGTTCCTGATTTAAAGGGAGTTGATAATCCTTCCAAATTCGATAGGGTGCTTGAAGAAAGTTTCTTCAGGGGAACATTGTTGCGGCCAAGGGGAATATCACTTTCTGTGTATTTAATCCTGAATATTTCCGTCCTGAAAACATCGAGAGCTTTACCCTGACTGTCCCGGTCATTCCAGAAGGCATAATCAAGGGAGAGGAAATAGATCCAGTCACTCAGTCGGCTTGCAAGCTTGGCTGCACCAAACTCATAACACCATGTTCCAACCGTACAGAGTTGGGTGAATCCGCTCACAACCCCGGCAAATACTTTTCCCCGTCGGTCCCCGATATTGATTTCCTGTTTTCCAATCCTGGTCCTGTCCCGGGGGTGAGTATTGAGTTCCAGAAACGCCTGCCTTGCACCAATATTCACCTGCTGAGATTCTGGATCCCAAACCCGGTCGCTTCGACTGCTCCGCAAATCTGAAAGATATAGAGCGTCCTGTTCTGTGGAAAGTTCCAGATTGATGGAAACAGTTCGGTGAACATTGGACCTGAGGGTGAATCGAATATCCTGATCGTAAGAAAATGCCGAAGGCGAAGTGGCGCCAACGGGTGATTCAGGGAGTTGAGAACTATTGATCCAATTGCTGCGGAACCGGTAATCTCCAGAAAGTTGTACTCCCTGTGAAAACAAAAGTCTCTCCTCACGCTCCACTGCATCTCCACGTTCCAACGGGATGAAGTTGGTCTGGGCCATCAAGATCGAGACGGTTCCCAGCAACCATCCAATGGCCAGGAAAATGCTCCTTTTTATCATGAATCTGAACTGTGAAAAGACTTGGGAAACAGGTCGGTTGGATTAAAACTTAAATTTTTAAAAACCCCTTATAATAAAATATTTTCAAAACCCTTCAAGATATATTCTGACTGCAGAATTGGAGGCATTGATTTCAAGAACTCGTTACTTCAAATGATTTTTTCGTTTTCCTCTCCCAAACGAAAGCGCTTGTAGCCATCCAGGTATTTCAAACCTTCTTCATAAGACTCAGGAAGAACCTGATTTATTTTGAGGCTGTTTCCAGCTTTATCGAGGACAGTGAAAGTGAAGTAGGAGACATTGGTGACCTCGGTGATACCACTTGCCGGATCGATCACTTCGACAGTCACTTCAACCATCAAAGCTCTGGGACTGGTGTAGATCACCTGCCCGGTGAAAGAGAGAATGGACCCTATTTCCACAGGCTCATAAAAATACATATGATCGACGCTGAGGAAATGAGGACGGTGCCCGCAAAAAAGGTAAGTGATGTTCCAGGCTAACTCAAAGGCCTCACGCATCAGGTAGCCGCCAAAAATCTTGTTGTGGATGTTCCTGAATTGGGGGTGCATCAGGCGAGTTGACTGACGCAATGTTTCTGCCATGGAAACTCCCTTGAGTGTTCCTTCACGAATCTCTAGAAAAAGTGAGTGCAGCAACTTACTTTCCTGCTCGTCGGGGGCAACCGTCAAAATATTGTAACGGGACATCTCCCTGCGCAAACGCTGGCGTTCCTGTCCTTCTTCAAAACGCCTCTGTTCCTCCTTGGTTTTTGGTGCCAAAGGATTCACCTCTTCGGCCCGGCCTTCTCTTCGGGAGACCATGATGAAAAATGCTCGAGCGACACGTTTCCAGTCATTTTCAGACTTGGTCGAGATGCGGATTCCTACTTCCATGGAACTTCTTCCAACCCAGTTGACACTGGCCAGTAATTGCAGGTCGGAGTGACTCGGCAAAGAGCCAGTCAGATCAATACGGTCACATGCGGCGGTGACAATTCCCAACCCTCTCTCCCAGCCCTGGGCATGGGCATAAGCAACCTTCCCCGCCACCAGATCCAGGTCTTCTAATAACTTCCCGATACGAAGACCACCAAAAAAATTGATGTATTCTTCACGAAGTTTGAGGTCGGATTCGAAGGGATAAATTTTTTCAAAACAAGACTCTCCAGGACTCCTTTCCTGAAGAGGAGCGTTTTCCAGTTCTGTTGTCATCTGAGGAACGGTTCGAGCCTCGGAAGGAACTTCACTCACAGGGATTCATTTGCGGGGTTGTTCGTCCGCTGCGCAGCGGAATCCGATCTGGAAGGAACGTACCCAAGGAGCAAAAGCATAGCGTCTTGAGGGACGTAGGCCATCTCGACTCGCTGCTCCGTTTTCTCCTCCCCAGGCTCCTCCACGAACAACCCGGAGGGGATATTCAGGATTTGATGCCGTTTCTGGTCCTTTGGGACTCACAGCCTTATGAAAAGATGCATTGTACTCAGGCAGGTAAAAGTCACTGACCCATTCCATCACGTTTCCACGCATATCATACAATCCCCATGCACTTGGTTTTTTGGAAGCAACCTTCTGGGGGCCATACAATCCGAGGTTTACGGTATTTTCTTCAAACCAGGCCACTAACGTGAGATTTTCGGAGTCAATTCGCTTTGGATCACGATTAATGTTTCCAGCCTTAGCAGTGTACTCCCATTCTGCCTCGCTGGGCAGACGCTTGCCTTGGGAAAGACAGTATTGGTTAGCATTATGCCAGTCAACATAGACTACAGGCTGGTCAGGAGAATGAGTGTCAAACCCTCCATGCCCGCGCTCACATTTTTCACAAAGAAGATAATCACTGTTGGTCACCTCGTGTTCATCCATAAAAAAGGATTTGATGAATACCAGGTGATCCGGTTGTTCATCTGTGCGTCCGCCGAGGTTTCCCATCACGAATTCTCCTTCAGGAATTCGGACCATCCCCTCTGGTGGAGGCGGAAGAGGCGATGGACTTATGAATTCCGGCAAAATCATACTGAAAAATCCTCTCTGATTTTGCTCGAATGATGGCTGGTTCTTTATTTCATGATCACTTTTATATTGAAGAGGATCTTTGATGCCAGCATTCGGGGATAATTCATCGAAACGGTCTTGAAATTCTGGAGGATTCTTTTTTTCAGAAATAGAAGGTTTTTGCGGAGGAGATACTGGGGCAACGGATTGTTCTAAAAATAGTATCCCTGCTTGAGGAAAGGTAACATTGCTCTGCCAGAGAATTTTTTCACTGACCATATCGTAAAGTTCCAACCGTAGCTGAAGCTCCTGATTTTCCAAGGTTTCATGAGTTCCGCTAATCATCCAATCTGCTTCCGCCTGGCCAGCCAAGTCTTCAGACAGCGGTTCCCTAAAACTTCCCGGATAATTTTCATTCCATTCGATTCTAAGCTGAATCAGTTCAAAATGAGGAACAACCTGGTCCGGCATTTCATTCGAGAGGGACTCATTCAATGCATTTTCCAGCATTTCTGAAGTAGAATCCCTTTTAAGGCTTTGGTAGTTGGGGATGTCAGTTAAGGCAATCCTGGGATTGTCATAACGAGTATCCTGGGAAAGTCCCTTGATTTCCGAGGAAATCACCCGAAAGGCTTCATCCCTGGAGGGATACCTTATGGTGAGCGGAGAGACTGCTTCTGCAGTGACTGCCAAAAAAAGTAAGAATGCAGAATGAAGAACATAATTCTTCAAAATTTTGCTTATCCTTGAACCCATCTCATAATTTAATTGAGGGAAGGATTCTCCAAAGTCTGGCGAATCAGGTGGAGACATTTTTCTCCTCCGAAAAAATCGAGCATCGCAGGTAATTCTGGGCCACTGACTTCCCGGGTAATAGCACAACGAAGCGGCATCCAGAGACCACGACCCTTGATCCCCGTGCTTTTTTGCACGGATTTCACCAATTGCCCAAGATTTTCCGAAGTCAGTTGATCTAGATTTTCCGCTTGTTGGAGGAACTCTTTCAAGACCGTCTTTGAATTTTCCTCTTTCAAAACCTCAATCGCCTGAAGATCTTTGATTTCAGGATTTTCTTCAAAAAAAAGTCCTAATTTCTGGTTTAGGTCTGAAAGGGTCACTAAGCGAGTTTTAAGAATTTCTGCAGCCTGCCTGATTTTTCCTGGATCCTGATCATGGTAATCCCCTTTCTGGATCACATCATCAATCATTCTGAAATATTCCTCTTCCGGCAACTTCAGCAGGTACTGCTGATTCATCCAATTCAGTTTTTCACGGTCAAAAACTGCTCCCGACTTGGACACCCTCTCAAAACGGAATTCATCCACCATTTCCTCCAGACTCAATACCTCCCGGTCATCACCGGGACTCCAACCCAGTAGGGCAATAAAATTCAGCAATGCCTGAGGCAGATAACCTCTTTCGCGGAATTCTTCTACGGAAACGGCACCATGGCGTTTGCTGAGTTTTGCCCGTTCCTCATTTAGGATCAAAGGAAGGTGGATGAATTCAGGCGGTTCCCAACCAAAATAGCGGTAAAGCAAAAGGTGTTTGGGAAAAGAAGGAAGCCATTCCTCCCCTCTGACAACATGACTGATCTGCATCAAATGATCATCAACCACCACAGCCAGATGATAGGTTGGGAAACCATCGCTTTTCAGGATTACCTGGTCTTCGACTTGAGTACTCTCGATTGCTACGGTTCCGCGAACCAGGTCATTCAACCGGAAGGTTTCCTGGTTTTCAGGAATCTTCATGCGGATGACATGCTTTTCACCTGATTGGATTTTTGTATCAACCTCTTTTTTTTGCAGCTTTCTACAATGATTGTCGTACCTTGGTGTCAGCCCTTCAGAACGCTGGAAAGTTTTGAGTTTTTCCAGTCTTTCCTCGCTGCAGAAACAGGGATAGGCGTCTCCTTGTTCCAGAAGTCGGTCTACATGATCGCGGTATATCTCAAGTCGTTCGGACTGCCGATAAGGTCCAAATTCACCACCAATCCCTGGCCCCTCATCAATATCCAATCCCGCCCATTCCAGCATCTTCAGCAAGTTCGATTCTGCTGCTTCAACCAGTCGGTTGCGATCCGTGTCTTCGAGACGGAAGATAAAACTTCCTTGGTTTTGCCTAGCGAAAAGCCAGCTAAACAGTGCCGTCCGTAAACCGCCGATGTGAAGAAATCCAGTAGGACTTGGTGCAAATCTTAAACGAACCATCACGATTTTTTTGAAATGGGAAAGGAGGTCAAAAATCCAAGGAGAATTGGGATGTGCATCAAATTCTGATCAGCCAGCCTCAAAACGTCTCATCCGGATGTTTAGTAAAAGTCCGATTCCAAACATCATCGAAATCATTGAAGAACCGCCGTAGCTGAAAAAAGGAAGTGGAACTCCGACAACAGGCATCAAACCTAGGGTCATCCCGATGTTGATCAAAACATGTGAAGTCATGATGGCAACCACTCCAACCGTTTGGATCATGCTGACCCGATTTTTGCTTTTGTACAATCCTCCAATCGCCCAGAGAGTGAGGACCAAAAAGAGAATCAGGACCGTCATAGACCCCATGAAGCCCCATTCTTCAGAAAATACTGAAAAGATAAAATCGGTATGGTCCGCAGGCAGGAAATTGAGCTGACCTTGTGTCCCATTCCCGTATCCTTTGCCCCAGAATTCCCCACTGCCTACAGCAATCTTGGATTGGATTACATGATATCCAGTTCCTAAGGGATCCCGGTCAGGATTGAGAAAAGTCAGAATTCTTTCCTGCTGATAGGGTTTGAGCAGGTAAATCCAAACCAAAGGAAGTGAAACCAAAATCAATCCGGTTACCGAAAGGATCGTCCTAAAACGAATGCCCATCATAAATACGATCGGTGCAAAGATCACAATCAATAACAAAGCCGTACCCAGATCAGGCTGACGGATGATTAACACCACAGGAATCAGCATCAATAGAGTCGGCCAAGCCATCCAGATCCATCCCTGTTGAAGAAAACGATTGTCTTCCCGAAAATAATGGGAAACCGCTAGCACCAGAGTAAATTTACTGAATTCAGAAGGCTGGATAAAAAATGGGCCAATCTTAAGCCACCGCTGAACACTGGTCCCAGGACCTCCTGTTCCATAAAAAAGTACCAAAACCAAGAGCAGGATGACCAAAAGATGAAGGATGAATCCCAATCTTGCCCAGTCCCGGTAATGAATGAATTGGGTCAAAAGGGCCAATCCAATCCCGGCAATGAACCAATAGCTCTGACGAACCAGATATGCCTCCTTAGCTACAGACCCTCCCGCAACCGAAGACATGGCAATGAATCCTAATAAACAAAGCAGTAAAACCAGGAAACAGAGGAACCAATCTATATTAATCAGCAATCTTCGGTCAAACACGTCTTTTGAGAGATACTGTTAAAGAAGGAAAGCAGTATGTATGATGAGTATCCAAACTTTAAGAAAACAAGCCAAAAGCTAGTCACCAATCAACATTTTCAAAAGAATTAAATGAAAGTTTCAGAAGATTATTTTTACAAAAATGAGAAGTCACAGCATTAGCCAAATTATTGTTGAATCCAGGAAAGATTAAATGAAGTTTCTATGCAGAAATCCAAAGGATTTTTTCAAAATCTCAAGGGATGACGAATACTCTCTAAGAGAATTCCCTGGAAAAGCATTGATTGGGGTTCTGTTTCAGAAAGATGAAATCTATCAACAATTTCTGAGGCATCTTGAAACAATTGAAGTTGAGATCGAATTAGAATCTGAGATCTACAAATTTGACTCAACCGATTATTATCAAGAGGAAATGGGTTCAGGACTTTATCGGAGCTTTCTTTCACTGAAAGGGCTTTATCCTGTTGAACAATCGGTATCATTAAAAAATGAAACAAATTCATGGGAAAATGAGTGGAAAGAAGCAGGAAAAAGAACCCTGAATCTTGACCCGGGGTATTTGGATCTTCACAAAGTGGTGCTTTTGTCAGGCAAAGAAGGACCCCAGAAAATTTACCTTGGAGGTGGAATCTGGTCAGATCTCAATCTGATTCGTAAGGCGGGGAGGTTTGAAGCTTTACCCTGGACCTTTCCGGATCTGCGTGAAAGTCGTTATCACTCTTTTTTCGAAAGGGTCCGCGAGAATCTCAAGTTGGACTTAAAATCAATCCGGAAAGATTGATCATTCAAGAAGACTCCAGACATCGATTCAATGAACAGTTGGATGGAGAACTGATTTGCTGTGATTCCATGCAGGTGTACCGCGGTATGGATATTGGCACTGCAAAGCCTACAGAAACCGAACGGAACCGGGTTTCTCACCATCTTTTTGATCAGGTTAATCCTGATGAAAGCTATTCCGTGGGACGGTTTGTTCGTGAATCGGAAGAAGTCATTAAAAAGCTGAAACTAAGGAAAAAGATCCCCATTTTGGTTGGCGGAACCGGAATGTATTTACGTTCACTGCTCTTCGGTTTAAGCCAGATCCCCGAGGTCTCTTCCAACATCAAACTTCAGGTAAAAAAATGGCAGAAAGAGGAGGGAACACCTGCGTGCTGGCAGAAGCTGAAAGAAGTTGATCCGGAAGGAGCAGAAAAATTACATCCCAACGATACGTCGAGAATCATGCGTGCACTTGAAGTGGTGATTTCGAGCGGCCAGCCTATTTCCAGTTTTCAGGATAATGATAATTCAAATGCCCAAAGATACCCTTTTTACGGAATGATTTGCGACCGTCCGAGACAAGAACTCTATGATAGAATCAACCGGAAAACTCTAGAAATGATGGATCAGGGCTGGATCGATGAAGTCCGAAAATTATTGGCCCAATACCCTGAAAACCTTAAACCTTTCCAGTCCATTGGATATCGGGAGATTATCCAGTTTCTGAGAGGGGAACTGGAATCATCCGATCTGGTACCGCTTATCCAACAGCGGACTCGGCAGTATGCCAAAAGGCAATTAACATGGTTCCGTAAGGAAAACCACCTGGTATGGAACCACCCCGACAAGAAAGAGCAGATTCTCAAAGAATGCATGGTTTGCCTTGAAAAGATAGGTCAAAACCAAGCATAGTCTTAGCTAAATCTAAGCTTTAACTTTTAGGAGTTGCAGTGAAAAACTACAGCATCGATCGTCAGAACTACAGAATCTTTAAATCCGAAAAATCTTCTGATTCACCCTTTGTTCATTTTTTTTGGGGAAAGTTCGATTTCCGGCTAAGTTTTGAAATAAATTCTGATTCCTCTACCGACAAAGATTCCAAACTCCTCTTCAGCGGCCAAGGGAAGCAGTTCCAATCAGGAACCCTAGAACTTCTCCACCATCACAAATGGTACCAATACGTCAAGCCAACTGCCCATGGTCTGGTTTTGGAGGAGACTCTTTGGGAAAAGGATGGGGAGAAACACTATGCAGAATTTCCCCGCGATCTTTACCGGGTTTGCCGAGATTTTTGTGCAGAAGAACTGGAATTAAAACCCTTGGCACCAATTCCGGCAACAGAATAATTCTTCCAGATTCATCTCCATTCTGGGGTTCAAATTCAAAATGAAATCCGTTTTTCTCTTCAATGGGACGTGTTATGGGTAAAGTTTTCATCCAGACCTATGGCTGCCAGATGAACGAGTATGACACGGACAAAATGTTCGAATTGCTCGGAACCCAAAATTACACTCCTGCCTCGTCGATGGATGAAGCAGACCTGGTTCTCCTCAACACCTGTTCGGTAAGGGATAAAGCCGAACAGAAAGTGTATAGCGAATTGGGCAGGATGCGTCGCCTGAAGAAACAGAATCCAAATGTGAAAATCGGAGTCGGAGGATGTGTTGCCCAACAGGAGGGAGTAAAAATTCTAAAACGAGCCGAAAACGTTGATTTCGTTTTCGGAACAGACAATCTTTTTGAACTTCCTGAGATTTTAAAAGAGACCGAAAAAGGGGCACGCCCGGTTCAAATCAATCGCCTGGCTCCAAGACAAAAAGTCAGGGATTTCATCCCTGACTTTTCCACATCCGCATCAAATCTCCCCGCCCTCAAGGCTCATCTTGCAATCACCAAAGGCTGCAACAATTTCTGTTCCTTCTGTGTTGTCCCTCTGACAAGGGGCACCGAAGTTAGCCGAAGCCCCCAGAATATCCTGGAAGAAGCAAACCGGCTATGTGACAACGGGACAAGGGAAATCTGCCTGCTGGGACAAAATGTAAATTCATATCACGCCAATGGAGTCGATTTTGTGGAATTGCTCCAACAGTTGGATGGTATTAAAAACCTGGAACGCATCCGCTTCACTTCTCCACATCCTAAAGATTTTCATCCCAAATTGGCCGATGCAATGGCGTCTCTGCCAAGTGTTTGTGAGCAATTGCACCTTCCTTTGCAATCCGGATCCAATGAAGTTTTAAAAAGAATGCGACGTTGGTATACGACTCAAACCTATTTGGAGAAGGTAGAAATGTTCCGCAGCAGGATGCCGGAGGGAACCATCAGTACGGATTTAATTGTGGGATATCCTGGTGAAACCGAAGAGGATTTTCAGAAAACTCTGGAAATGATGCAAGAGGTCAGATTTGATCTGATTTATGCATTCAAGTTCTCCATCAGACCTGGAACTCGTGCCGCAGAGGAGGAAAATCAGTTGAGTGACCAGATCAAATCCGAAAGGCTGAGGATCCTCTTAGAAACCCACGAAAGGATTCTCAGAGAAAAACAGGAATTGATGGTAGGAAGCCGCCAGGAAGTTCTTGTTGAGGGACCCCATCCCAGAGAAACCGGAAACATGAGCGGACGGACCAGGGGAAATCACTCCGTGATGGTTCGTGGAACCGAAGGCCTTTCAGGCAGTCTTCTTCCTGTCAAAATCACCGGGTTCCGAACATACCTTCTTGAAGCAGAAGCGGCCTGAATAAAAAAAAGACTTCTAGAATTTTCTCTTAATCCTGCATTTCAGGATTGCTGCGCACTCTGGGGAAGGGTGGAGTTCGTGCTGGAAGCTTTCGATTGCAGAGATCATGGTCGCGGTAATTGACAACACGGCGCAATGGAGGTTCGGACGCGGTGAACACACAACTGTCTCCCTGGTTTTCCCAATGTTTTGTGGTACATCCTGATGCAAATAAAAGACAGAGCACCAGCAATGTACAATAACGGTAAATTCGAAAAATCGTGTTGTCTAAGTTCACTGAATTAGATGTCAACAAATATCCATCATCGTATTAAAGTCATACCGGATGGGAGCAAAGGGGGTGCCATCCTGTCGGCTCAATCCCTCTGAAATGGCCCAGTGAATCGCATTGGTGTGGGCATGTCCCGATTACATGAATCGGGAGAAGCCGTCCATGAAGCCCTGAAGCAGGCTTTTCAACAATCCGGACTCGCTCAAGCGGATTGGCTGCTCGTGTTCATTACTCCTCAGCATATTGCTCAGTCGGCTAGAATTTATGATACCCTCCAAAAAGAAAGCGGGACTCAATTTATTTCAGGATGCAGTGGTTTGGGAGTCTTGTCGGAACAGGGCGAAATCTTCAATGAACCCGGAATGGTAGTGATGGTCGGACAGACTCCAGACCTTGAAGTCATTGCGACCTGTAAATTTCAGGAACTTGAAGACAGTGCCGGGGTCAACCAACAAATCAAGGAGGAACTTGAACGCTTTGCGGGAGAAAACCCCTTGTTCCTGTTTTTCCCGGATGTCTATCAGCATCAGCCCTATAATTTTATCAACATGCTGAATTATGTCCAATCAGACCCAATGGTTTTTGGAGCGGGGTCCTGTGATGATGGATCAGGCAGGATTTCCGTTCAATTCGGTGCCGAAGGGGTTGTGGTCAATGGTGCTGGAGGCATGGGTTTCAAGGGGGTTCCTGAGTTTACAGCAGGAGTGACCCAATCCTGTAAGACGATTGGTGACCCGATGTTCGTGACTGATTTTGAGGATGATTTAGTCCTAACCTTGGATGGGACTCCGGCCTTGGAAGTTTTCAGCAGGGTGGCTTCAGAACTCGAATTCGACAATCTTGAGAATGCTGCCAGACAATTGTTGATCAGTTTCCCACTTGACCCTGAAGAGCCAAAATTTGAAGGGGAATCTTCGATGGTCAGGCATCTGACCGGAATCGATGTGGCACGACAGGGGCTTCAGGTTTCCCAAATTGTTGAGAAGGGAACCGTGGTATCTTTTGCCTATCGAAGTGCGATCAGTGCCAGGGACGACCTGAATGCAATGTTGAAGAGGATGAAAAAGGAAAAACCGCCCAGTTTTGGAATTTATTTTAATTGTGCTGCGAGGGGGGAAGCCTTATATGGAAAATCGGATGTGGACATCCAACTGATCCATGAGCAATTGGGAGATTTCCCATTAGCCGGAATGTTTGGAGGTTATGAAATGGCGAAGGTTCCCAGGGGCCTTCAACTGTATACCTATACTGGTGTGCTGGTTTTGATATATCTGGAATGATTTAGAAATGATTGCACACACTAATTAGATGGTCCGTGAAACGAATGAATAAATCCAAAATCCTTTTTGCTTGGAGGAGTTTTTCGAAGCAAATCGATTTCTTCACCTTTGTTGCTGGACTGGATACCAAAACCAATGCAGCAATCAAAAACCTGCTCGAAACCAATGCATCGGTTGAAATTGTCCCTGCCGCAAAGGCAGATCTTCAACTGATCATCTCCCTGAACGAAATCAGGAGTAAAACAAGCGGGCTTGACTCCCTTCAGAGTGCGGGAGGAGTGGTGTTTTATCTTAGTGGAAGCGTTGAATTGAACCAACGTGTCGATGGAGAAATGATTTGGAGAGAAAAAAACCTGTCGGTCGAGGTTGCAGAAGGAAATTCAAACGGTTTAGCAACTCATTCACTTGAACTGAGCCAGGAACACCTGGATGAACTGAGTCAACTTTTTGCCGAAAAAATCTACCATCGCCTTTTCCTCGAATTCTAACTGACTTCCTAATCCTCCTTTAAACATGGGTTAGCGCTTAAAATTCGGGGAAACGTGATAAAGGAGAAAAACCTTTTGAAGAAATCAAAATTAATTTATTATATTTGATTTACCATTTTGAGGTTTGAATATGAACGAACAAGATCTGCAGAGTTTTCGAGAGCGTCTTGAAAAAATGCGTTCCGACTTGGTGGAGGATTCTGAAGAAACGGTTCATGAGATGAGGGAGGAAAACAATTTGTATCCCGACCCGAGTGACCGTGCAACTTCAGAAACAGAACACATCAACCTTCTCCGCATCAGGGACAGGGAACGAAAACTGATGTCCAAAATCGATGAAGCAATCGATCGTTTGAGTAATGGATCGTTTGGAATTTGTGAAGAATGTGGAGAGGAGATAGATATTGAAAGGCTGAACATCAGGCCGGTTACAACTTTTTGCATCCGCTGTAAAGAAACCCTGGAAGCTCAGGAAAACAAAAGTTAATCCGCCTTCTTACCTCAGCGGATAAATCTTCTTTAATTCAGCAAAAAAAAAGGCGGAACGCTCTTGGAACGTCCCGCCTAAGATGGCATCAGATGCCGGCATGAATTACATCATGCCGCCCATTCCACCCATATCACCCATTCCTCCTCCTGGAGGCATTGGAGGCATCTTGTCCTTATCTTCAGGAAGCTCATGTACTCCGGCTTCAGTGGTAAGAACCAGTCCTGCAACGGATGCGGCATTCTCTAGTGCGGTACGAACCACTTTCGTTGGATCGATGATACCCGCCTGAATCATATCCGTGTAAGTTTCCGAAGCTGCATCGAAACCATCCGAGGTATTTGATGCGGATCTTACTTTATCAATGATCAGGGCACCTTCGAGGCCTGCATTGGCAACGATCTGACGAAGAGGAGCTTCAAGTGCCTTGAGGACAATTTCCGCACCAACTTTTTGATCATTCAATTCCAATCCGTCTGCAACTTTCTTGACGGCATCCAGCGAACGAAGCAGAGCCACTCCACCGCCGGGAACAATTCCTTCCTCAACAGCAGCACGGGTCGCATGAAGGGCATCCTCAACTCGGGCCTTCTTCTCCTTCATTTCAATTTCTGTAGCAGCACCAACGTTGATGACGGCCACACCCCCTGCCAGCTTGGCAAGGCGTTCCTGGAGTTTTTCACGATCATAATCCGAAGAGGTTTCTTCGATTTGAGCACGGATTTGATTGATCCGTCCTTTGATCGAATCAGAAGAACCGGCTCCGTCGATGATGGTCGTATTGTCTTTGTCGATGACGACTGACTTCGCTGAACCAAGCTTGGCCAAGGTCAAATCTTCGAGTTTCATTCCCATATCTTCGGAAACAACCTCGCCCCCGGTGAGAATGGAAATATCTTCAAGCATTGCTTTCCTGCGGTCACCAAATCCAGGTGCCTTGACGGAAGCACATTTTAAAGTACCGCGGATTTTGTTGACGACCAGAGTTGCAAGTGCTTCTCCTTCAACGTCTTCAGCAATCAGCAAAAATGGTTTACCGGTTTTGGCAATCTGCTCCAGAACCGGGAGAAGATCCTTCATGTTGCTGACTTTCTTTTCCACCAGGATGATATAAGGCTCCTCAAGGTTGGCCTCCATGCTATCCTGATCGGTGACGAAATAGGATCACCGATGGTGCTGTCACTGTTGGCTGAAATGGTTCCAACCTGTGCAATTTCCTTGGATCCTGCAACACTTTGGGAAATCCGATGAAGTTCTCCGGTTGCTGCAGCAACAGCTTTGTCGATGCCGCGCTTCAGGTCCATTGGATTTGCTCCTGCTGCCAGATTGCGATGACCTTCCATCACAATCGACTGTGCCAGAACGGTTGCAGTTGTAGTCCCGTCTCCTGCCACATCAGAAGTTTTGGAAGCAACTTCTTTGAGCATCTGTGCTCCCATATTCTCAAGCTTGTCTTCCAATTCAATTTCTTTCGCAACGGTGACGCCGTCTTTCGTGACCAAAGGGGCACCAAAGGACTTGTCAATCAACACGTTGCGGCCTTTGGGGCCAAGCGTAACTTTTACCGCGTTGGCCATCGAGTTGACGCCACGAAGAAGCTTCTCGCGATTGTCCGCGGCGAAAGTAACTTGTTTAGCTGCCATGATTTCTCGTTAAGCTAGGGTTTATTTTTCACTAAATCACACCGAGGATGTCATCCTCACGCATGATCAGATAGTCTGTTCCGTCAATCTTGACGTCGGTTCCACCGTATTTGCTGAACAGGATCTTGTCACCCTGCTTCACACCCATTTCCTGTAAACTTCCGTTGTCCAGACGCTTGCCTGGTCCAACTGCAACGACCTCGCCTTCTTGAGGCTTTTCCTTAGCCGTGTCCGGAATGATGATGCCTCCAGCAGTTTGCTCTTCAGCATCAAGTCGCTTCACGATCACGCGGTCTTGAAGGGGACGAATCATAATCCTCCTTTAAGGGATCTGATTGTTAATGAATAATGACCCGGGCGTATCTTGCCGGATCGGTTGTTTAACCGTTGGGATGAGAATCATCCCGAATCGATAATCAATTAATTTAACCCATACCCAAACGGGGTTCAAGAAAAAAATAGCACTTCTCTCTGGTGAGTGCTAATTCGATTCTTTTGCCAGTGAATTCATGGATCTTTGGAGGGTTTCAACTCAGAGGTAGCCTGCAAGGCGGGCACGTTTTTCAACATTTTCAAAATCCTGCATGACTTGGGTCCGTGCATCGTATTCACTCAAACCTTCTTTTTCTTGAAGGTATTTTTGCAGAGCAAATTCGAGGTATTCTCGGTATTCTTTATGATATTGATTTTCCGTCATCGGTTTAAGTTAGGTTTTAAAAAATGGTTTACGAACACTATTTAGAAGGCAATCTAGGATTAGATTTGAATTGAGGCTGAATGAAGATCAACTTAAAGTTTTTGTTTTATTTCAAGCAAATAGGATTATGAACGATCATCTTGATCAACGTCAAATCAGGGTTACCAAACTCGAAATACTTCGGGGAAAAGGGATCAATCCCTTTCCTTATTCTTTTCAGAACAGTCACACCCTTCCAGAGCTTGTGGAAATCGGTAAGATCCTGGTTGAAAGCCAGGAAGAGGTTTCGATCTCCGGAAGGTTGATGGCACTCCGTGGCAAGGGGAAAGCGGTGTTTGCAAACATCCAGGCCCAACATCAGCGGCTGCAAATATACATCCGCAAAGACGAGGTGGGAGAGGATTCGTTCGATGTTTTTGGAATGTGTGACATTGGCGATTTCCTGGGATTGCAGGGAACGATGATGCATACCAAGACTGGGGAACTGACTCTTAGAGTAAAAAATCTGCAGATTCTTACCAAAGCCGTAAGGCCAATGCCGGTTCCCAAGGTACAGGAGAAGGATGGAGAAAAGATCATTCATGATGAAGTACGGGACAAAGAATTCAGATACCGACAAAGGTATGTGGATTTGACCCTCAATCCTGAGGTAGCAAAGGTTTTCCGTCAGCGTAATCTAATGATGCAGACCATTCGGTCCTATCTCAACGAACAGGGGTTTCTGGAAGTCGAAACTCCTACCCTTCAGCCTGTTTATGGCGGCGCCAACGCAACCCCTTTCACAACCCATCACAAGGCACTGGACCAGACTTTTTTTCTTCGTATCGCAAATGAACTTTACTTAAAAAGACTGATATCTGGAGGATTTGATGCCGTTTTTGAATTCACCAAGAATTTCCGAAATGAAGGAATAGACCGCACCCATAATCCGGAATTTTCAGCGTTGGAATTTTACCAGGCAAACGTCGATTACACCAAGATGATGGAGCACTCTGAGCAGATCTTTTCTCGCTGTGCGATGGCTCTGCATGGTTCGATGCAATTTGAATATGAGGGACAAATGCTGGACGTCACTCCTCCATGGAAGAAGATGAGCATGTATGAGGCCTTGCAAGAATTGGCAGATATTGATGTTGAATCGATGGAGGATCAGGAACTTCAGAATCTTTTAGAAAATGAAGAATTGAAACTGGAAGGAAACTGGAACCGGGGCCTCGCGATTCAACTTCTGTTTGAAGAGAAATGTGAGAAGCAACTGATTCAGCCAACCTTTATCACTGGACATCCCAAAGAAACCAGTCCTTTGTGCAAAGAACACCGTGAAAATCCGGATCTGATCGAACGCTTTGAAGCCTTCATCAACGGATGGGAGTTGGCCAATGCCTATTCTGAGTTGAACGACCCTCTCCTTCAGCGAAAACTGATGGAAGAACAGGTGGAACGTGGACGTGGAGGTGAATCAGAAACCCAACCTCTGGATGAAGATTTCCTGAGGTGTGTTGAATATGGAATGCCGCCGATGGGAGGAATCGGATTTGGCATTGACCGGATGGTGATGCTCCTGACCGGACAAACCACGATTAGAGACGTGATCCTCTTTCCAACCATGCGACCAGAGCAATAATGGAAAAGCTTCCTGTTGCTGAGCTTGATTTTTCGAAGCTTGATGGACTGATTACGGTGGTGACCCAAGCATCCGAAACCGGGGAGGTCTTGATGCAGGCCTATGCAAACCGTGAAGCGCTGGAATTGACCCTTTCCAGCGGTTATGCCCATTACTGGTCACGATCTCGGAGAAAGCTTTGGAAGAAAGGAGAAAGTTCCGGAAATGTCCAGAAAATCAACCGAATTTTGGTGGACTGTGACGCTGATGCCCTCATCTACCAAGTCCAACAGAAGGGGCCGGCATGTCATACAGGCGCGGCAAACTGTTTTTTCCGAGAACTGGCGAAAGATAAAAAATGATCTGGAACCTCTCACTCAATGAAGAAGTTGATCTGTTAAGGGAAACCGTTCGCACCTTTGCCGAAAAGGAACTCGCTCCAATCGCAGATCAGATCGACCGAGATAACGAATTTCCTAATGAACTCTGGAAAAAACTAGGGGATTTGGGGTTGTTAGGAATCACTGTCCCGGAAGTGTATGGCGGTTCCGAAATGAGTTATCTTGCCCATCTTGTATCGATGGAGGAAATCTCAAGATGCTCCGCATCGGTAGGACTTTCCTATGGCGCCCATTCCAATTTGTGTGTCAATCAGATCCGACTCAACGGGAATGAGACACAGAAACAGAAATACCTTCCTGGACTTTGTTCCGGTGAATTCGTAGGAGCCCTGGCGATGTCGGAACCAGGGGCCGGTTCCGATGTTGTCGGATCAATGAGTTGCAGGGCTGTTCGCTCCGGGGACCATTGGGTTGCAAATGGAAGCAAGATGTGGATTACCAATGGCCCTGATGCTGATGTTCTCGTGGTTTACATGCGAACTGCTGAAAAAGACCAGGGGTCAAAGGCGATGACTGCATTCCTGATTGAAAAAGACATGCCTGGGTTCTCTACCTCTCAGAAACTGGACAAACTTGGCATGCGCGGATCCAATACCTGTGAACTGGTTTTTGAGGACTGTATCATACCGGATGAAAATGTTTTGCGTGAGGTAAATCAAGGCGTAAAGGTGTTGATGTCAGGATTGAACTATGAGCGAATGGTGCTTTCCGGGGGGCCCATCGGAATCATGCAGGCGGCCATGGACCTTGTTCTGCCCTATGTCCATGAACGTTGGCAATTTGACCGTCCGATCGGGACCTTTGAACTGATCCAGGGCAAGCTTGCTGATATGTATACCAGTCTTCAGGCTGCACGGGCATTTTGTTACCGGGTCGCGTCTGATTGTGACCAAGGTACTGTTT
>LNZD02000037.1 GCA_001469005.2 SAR324 cluster bacterium lautmerah10 | reverse complement strand
TTCTTTTGCGAGGGAAATCTATTCCGGAGTGTATGCCTCGGATATGGGGTTGTGGGTTCCTGATTGTGCCGGAGCAGCCCGCCTAAGGGCTCAACTTAATAATCAGGATCTGCAGATGCTTTTCAACATCAATGCAGAATTCGCTACCAGCCTCGACAGCCGTCCTCTTGCGGTTCGTGCCCAAAGTGCTGTTTTTTCTTCCAAGGCGGATGTTATTTGTGTTTCCGGACCCATGACCGGTCAGGGGGTCGAGCACTCCGAATTGGCATCGGTGAGAAAGGTGATTCCTGATACACCCTTACTGGCTAATACCGGAGTCAACCTGGAAACCGTGAAAGATATTTTCCAAGTCGCCGATGGGTGTGTGATCGGGACGCATCTCAAACAAGATGGAAACACATGGAACCCTGTGGATCCAGAGCGGGTGAAAAGATTTATGGATACCGTTAAAAACTAAGTAAAGGAGCATGATGAAAAAGATTTTGAATGATCCATATCAATATGTTGATGAAATGTTGGCAGGACTCTGTTCTGCTCACCCAGAACTTTACCGCCAAGCAGGAGAAGCGGGAAGAGTCATTGCACGCTCTGAAAAAATCAAAAACGGAAAAGTTGGAATTGTCAGCGGAGGAGGTTCCGGCCATCTTCCGATTTTCACCGGTTACGTCGGACAAGGTCTTCTAGACGCTTGTGCCATCGGGGATGTGTTTGCTTCTCCTTCGGTAGACCAAATGGCGGATGCCATGCGAGAAGCCAATGGAGGAGCAGGAGTCCTTCGTCTCTATGGAAATTACGGCGGCGATGTGATGAATTTCGATATGGCAGGTGAAATGCTGGAAATGGAGGACGTCGAATCCTCAACTGTCTTGTTGGCCGATGATGTTGCTTCCGCGTCCAAACAAGAGAGGGAAAAAAGACGCGGTGTAGCAGGTATGGTTTACGCGTTCAAGATTGCAGGAGCTGCTGCAGAAGAAATGAACAATTTAAACGAAGTGACTCGCATTGCTCAGAACGCTGCTGATGCATGCCATTCTGTTGGTGCTGCCCTAACACCTTGTACCGTCCCTCAGGCAGGTAAACCCACATTTGAAATTTCTGATGATGAAATGGAAATGGGAATGGGAATCCATGGAGAACCAGGAGTTTGGCGGGGGAAAATTAAAAAAGCGGACGAGATAGCAAACGAAATGATTGACATGCTTCTCGCCGATATGGATTTGACCTCCTCATCACGAGTGTCTGTTTTGGTCAACAGTCTCGGCGCGACACCTCCGGAAGAGCTCTACATCTTGTATCGGATAGTGAAGAGCAGAATGGAGGAAGTTGGTGCTGAAATTGTGATGCCTCTGGTAGGAAGGTATGCGACCTCAATGGAAATGACAGGAGTTTCATTTACCTTCTGTGAATTGGATTCCGAATTGGAAAAATTATTGAAGGCTCCCGCAGATTGCGCCTTTTGGAAAGTAGGATGATCACAACTGATTCGATCAAAACTGCGGCAACCAAAATTGCCCAGCTGATGGAGGAATCGGCAGATGAATTAAATGCCGCGGATGGCTTATTAGGTGACGGAGATCTTGGAATCACCATGGTCCGGGGTTTTCGTGAAATCATTGAGGTAAGAGATTCTCTTCCGGATGATGTGGGAATGGCCTTATTCCAATGCGCCAAAGCCTTCACCAAATCATCCGGTTCGAGTTATGGAACCTTGTTGGCAACTGGGCTGATGAGCGTTGCCAAAAAAAAGAAAGGTCAACAGGAGATTCAAGTCGAAGAAATTTCTGCACTACTCGATGACGCACTTGATGCAATGAAACAAAGGGGTAAGGCTGAGCTTGGAGATAAAACGGTGCTGGATGTCATTGCGGCATCTAGTCAGGCCGCAAAGGACCAATCTGATGGAAGCAGTGTTTTGAAAGCCATCAATGATGCAGTTACAAGTACTATTGATGAGTTTAGGTCCCGTCAAAGTAAAATTGGAAGAGCAAGAATCTTTTCAGAAAAATCCATAGGACTCGATGATCCAGGAATGCTTGCGTTCAGAAAAATGCTAGAGGCTCTGAGTTAATTTTATGGGAAAAAATCGTTGGGACGAGTTGGCAGATATCTTAGTCAATTACTCAACCCAAGTTCAAAAAGGAGATCGGGTTTTAGTGACGATGATGGAAACGGATACGTTCCCCCTGGCTAGAGCGGTACATGCTTCGGCGGTTAGGGCCGGAGCGGTTGCCCACATCGAATTTCAATCACTGCTTGTTCAGAGGGACCTGATGCAATTTGGGGTGCAGGAACAATTTGTTCACGCCCATGAAATGCAGTCAGAAGGTATGAATTGGGCAGATGTCTATATAGGTTTGAGAGGAGCCAGTAATCCTCATGAGCTCTCTGGCATTGCTGAAGAAACCATCATGTCGTTTCGGAGAGAATTAGGAAAAGTTTCAGCAAAAAGAACCAAAGATACGCGTTGGGTTTTAGTCAGGGTTCCGAACTCCTCATTTGCACAGCAAGCAGGAATGAGTACCGATGAAATGATGGATTTCTTTTTTGATGCAACATTGCTGGATTGGACTCAGGAAGCCCAAAGGTATGATGAAATATGCAAATTCATGCAGTCGACGGAAGAAGTTAGAATCTTATCAAAAGATACGGACATTAGTTTCTCAACCAAAGGAAGAAAATATGTAGTCGATGACGGTCACATCAATATGCCTGGAGGTGAGGTTTATACTGCACCACTTGATGAAAGTGCAGAAGGCTACATTCAATTTGAATTTCCTGCGGTTTTTTCAGGGCAGTATGTCGAGGGAATTCGACTGCAATTTTCAAAAGGAGAGGTGGTAGAAGCCCATGCATCCCGTAATGAAGAACTGCTTCATCAATTGATTTCCATGGATGAAGGAGCAAAAAGAATTGGGGAATTCGGAGTAGGAACGAATTATGGGATTAACCGTTATTGTTATGATTTACTTTTTGATGAAAAGATAGGAGGAACGGCCCATATCGCCCTGGGAAGAGCTTACGAACAATGTGGAGGCATCAACCAATCCGCTTTTCACTGGGACTTGATCAAGGATTTAAGAGAAGAGGGGCAGTTGATTCTTGATGGAAAGGTTGTGATGCAAAATGGAACTTTTTTAATTTAATTTGATGAACATGCAACAAACACCAAATTCTGATTATCCGGAATGGTTTAAAAATAGAAAAAGCGGTAATGATCTGATTGTTTCTCCGCTAATTCCATGGGCGATGGTCGGTCTGCCAGTTTTGGTTCTGATCGCGATTGTCATCTATCCCACCATCTGGATGGGGTACCATGCTTTCCAAAACACCAACATGATGAGTTTGTTTTACAACAACTATGAGTATGTTGGTTGGAGTAATTTTTACAATGTTATTACTTCAGAAAGAATGCATGAAAGCATTTACCGTTTGATCCAATATTTGATTTTTGGAGCGTGTCTCGAGGTGTTATTGGGGACCATTCTGGCATTGATTCTTTACGAAATGATAAAAAATGAATTTTTAAAGATAATGCTGCTGATATTGATGGTGATGCCGATGATGCTCCCTCCATCAATTGTTGGAGTACTCTGGAAATTTTTACTTCAGGCTTATAACGGAGCGATCAATCATCTTTTAATCAACATAGGTATTCTTGACTCGATGGAAAGGATTGAATGGCTTGGAGCTCAATATGCCCTCCAGTCCATTACCATAGCGGATGTTTGGCAATGGACTGCGCTTCCTTTACTGATTGTCTATTCAGGAAGAGTTTCGCTTCCTCCAGCCATTTATGAAGCAGCAAAGGTGGATGGGGCACCTGCATGGATGGTTCTTAAACGTATTACCTTGCCGATGTTGAAAGAAATCATTGCGATCGCATTCATCATCCGGTTCATGGATGCGTATAAATTTGTGGATAAAATCTATGTGATGACCTCAGGCGGTCCAGGTCAATCAACAGAGTTGCCGGTATTTATCGCATTTCAAAAAGGAATCAGGGAGGTGGAAGTAGGAGAAGCTGCAGCCTATGCATGGTTGATCTTTGTTTTTGCTGCAGTATTGACAACGCTTTTTCTCAAATACCTTAAAAACGTTCTGAAAGCACAAGCCTTTGCATAGATTATGTCTAAATCAAATACGAACTTAATTAAATTCTTGTTGCTGGTATTTCTATTTGTTTGGGTGGCGTTCACTCTTTTCCCTCTATATTTTCAGTTGATCACGTCGTTCAAACCAGTCGCAGAAATTAACGCGATGGTTCCAACCTTCTGGCCGGAAACATTCAGGCCAAGTAATTATACCGGTATTTTTGCAGACCCTGGTAGTTTGAAGTCTCTCATTGACAGCATCATTGTCTCAATTTCAAACACGATTTTATCCCTCTTTCTGGGCACCTTGGCGGGCTATGCGTTGGCTCGTTATTTAAAAGGGGTTGTTGGAGAGAACCTTTCCTTTTGGATTTTGTCAAACAGGATGTTTCCTCCCGTAGCAGTCATCATTCCTATGTTTTTTCTTTTTGATGCAACCCCATGGGGAACCGACAGTTATATCAGTTTAATTTTACTGTATTTGGTGTTTAACCTTCCATTGGCGACTTGGTTGATGATGGTATTTTTCCGTGATGCACCCAGGGAATTGGAAGAGGCCTCTTACTTAGATGGTTATACTCCGTTAAGAACTTTTTTTAGAGTCACCTTGCCGTTGGTATTTCCAGGAATGATTTCTGTTGCGATGCTTTGTTGGATTTTTGCTTGGAATGAATACCTCTTTGCGAATCTCCTTACAGGAACAACGGTTAAAACCTTTCCTGTTCATATTCCCTCTTTTACCCAGGGAAGTCAGACTTTGTGGAATCTGGTTATGGCATTTTCCATGGTTGCCATGATTCCTCCTGTTGGAATGTTTATCATCTTAAGAAAATATATGGTTAGAGGATTATCTTTAGGAGTTGTGAAAGGTTAATCATGGCTCAACTCGAATTAAAAAATATTTGTAAAGGTTTTGATCATCCTGTGATTGATAACCTTTCTTTGGAACTCGAGAAGGGAGAGTTTTTTGTCATCGTGGGGCCTTCAGGTATAGGAAAGACAACCTTGCTGAGATGTATTGCCGGATTGGAAAAATTGGACCAGGGAGAAATTCATATCGAGGGAGAGAATATTACAAATCTGCCTCCTTACAAAAGGGATGTTGCAATGACTTTCGAGAGTTATGCACTTTATCCCCACATGACGGTCTTTCAAAATATTGCTAATCCTCTTGTTGCGATGAAGAAAGACGAGTCTTTTATTAAAGAAAGGGTTACTGAAATTTCAAAATTGTTGAAAATCAGTAATCTACTCGAGAGAAAGCCTCATGAAATATCAGGAGGGCAAAAACAAAGGACCGCACTTGGCAGAACACTCGCTTCAGAGCCTAAAGTGTTTTTACTGGATGAACCCATCAGTCATTTGGACGCAAAAATAAGAGCTGAACTGAGGTCACAATTTCATAATTTGGAAGCATTGAGGGAAGTGAGCACGGTTTATGTAACCCATGATTATGCTGAAGCATTGTCATTAGGGGACCGGATTGGGGTGATGGGTAATGGGGGACTGATGCAAATTGGCTCAGCCCATGAAATCTATGAAAAACCGAATTCACTCTTTGTTGCCCAACATCTGGGTCAACCCGGGATCAATTCCTTCGAAGCAGAACTGTCTAGTGAAGGAGATTCTTATTTTGCCGTTGCAGGAGAATTCAAATTACCGATTGCTGAAGAACATTGGAAGATTCTTAATGGAAAAAAAATAAGCAAATGTCATTTAGGTATCAGGCCTCAATACATTCAATTGGGATTAAGTTCAGAAAAGAGTGAAACAGAAACAACTGTTTTTCAGGGTAATGTGGATGTTTTTGAAGCTTTAGGATCTTATGGGGTAATGATGGTTTCCATTCTTGGAGAATCCTTTACCTTGCTTACCGATCCAGAAGACCGATATCAACATAATGATAATGTATCTCTTAAGTTTGATCCAAAAACATTCCATTATTTTGATATTAACAGTGGTCAAAACTTAATATAAAACTCTATGTCCAGTTTAACGATCAAAAATCTGAATAAGATATACAATCCTGGGAAAAATGAAGTCCATGCCGTCAAGGATTTCAATCTTGAGATTGAAGATGGAGAATTTGTTGCTTTGTTGGGGCCCTCCGGATGTGGCAAAACCTCAACACTTAGAATGATTGTAGGACTAGAGAGTATTACTTCTGGCAGTATCTTATTCGATGATGTTGAAATTAATGATTTTTCTCCTGAACAACGTAACGTTGCAATGGCCTTTGAGTCCTATGCTTTGTATCCAAATTTTACCATTTTTGAAAACCTTGCCTTTCCTTTAGAAGTTAAAAAAAACAGTTCCTCAGAAATCTCCAAAAAAGTAGGTGAGATTGCAGAAATGCTTCAAATCACCAATATCCTTGAGCTTAAACCGAATCAGCTTTCTGGAGGACAGCAACAGAGAGTTTCTTTGGGAAGAGCCCTGATTCGGGATCCTGCAGTATTTATCCTAGATGAAGTGATGAGTCATTTGGATGCCCATTTGAAATTTCAGATGCTTTTTGAATTAAAAAAAATTCATCAGACTTTGAAAAAAACCATGATCTATGTGACTCATGATCAGATGGAAGCTCTTGCTTTATCAGACCGGGTAGCAGTCATGGCAAATGCCGTATTGCAGCAATTTGGTGATAGGAATGATCTTTACCATAGGCCGAAGAATTTATTTGTAGCAGATTTTATTGGTGAACCAGCAACTAATTTTATGAAAGCACAGTATTCTCAAAACTCTACAATGAAGATTTCAGGAGATCTTCAATTCTCTCTGACTAATGAGATTTCAAGTGAATTGGAAAGAAAGCAAATGAGTGAGGCGGTTTTAGGAATAAGGCCCCAAAACCTAAGTTTGGATCCCATAGAAGGTGAAGATTACATCCAAGGAGAGTTGGTGATCAATGAGTTTTTGGGGGAGAGAAGTATTTTGGAAATCAAGTCCGGAGAAACCTCATATAAGGTGCTGACCGATCCACAGAAAAATATCAAAAAGGGAGATTCCCTTAAGATTTATTATAAAAAAGAGAATGTAATGATTTTTCATCCTGAGACGGAGGATCTAATTTAAAAAGCTTCATGAATCGCATCAGTTTCCTCCGTCCTTTCGTGCGTTTCATGGTGAGGAGCTTTATTTCAGGATTTTCCTGGAACTCAATCTTTAACAAGGAGTAGCTATGGGTGCTTTTTCACACTTGACGAGAAGGAAGTTTCTTAAAAGTGCCGCTGCAGGTGCAGGAGCGGTGGCAGCAAATAAGATGCTTCCATCAGGTCTGACAGCAGGTGGACACCAGAAAATAATGCCACCTAACGGAAGATTTAAAGACATTGAATTAACCTATTTTCAGGATAATAACTGGCTGCATGCGCCTCTGTGGTTATCACCTATATTCCAGAAAGATGCTGGTGTGAGTATCAAGAGCAGGGAACTTTATGGAGGGGGTGATACGGTAGCAAAAGTGCTTCCTCAGTTGTTATCAAGAAAACCCAGATTCGATTGGGTTCAGTATCCTGATCTGTTCTTCGGTCAGTTTGCAGAGACAGGACAGCTTGAGCCCCTGGATGATTATTTTGCCCAATATCCTAGTGCAAAAGAGTATTTGGACTGGGTCATGCCGGCGTATGGTGAATTTTACACCAAATGGGATGATAAAACGTACGGAATCATGCTGGACGGTGATATCCATGTCCTTCACTACCGAAAGAATTTCTTCAATGATGCAGGATTGCAGAAGAAATATTCCAAGCGCTTCCAGAGAGAATTGAGAGTTCCAAAAACCTGGCCTGAATTCCTGGACTGTACCCAATTTTTCACGGAAGAATTGTCAAGTCAGGGAGTCTATGGAACTTCGATGGTGGTCAATCCTCCCAGTTTTGGTTGGGGATTCTGGATGGATATAGCTGCCGGAAAAGGAGTGAATTATTTTGATGCGAACATGAATCCTGGGATTAATTCCAAAGGTGCTGTAGAGGCCCTGGATATGTACAAGCGCATCATTGATTTCTCCGGTCCAGGTGGAAAATCCATGGACATTGGACAGACAATCCAACGTTGGCAATCCGGAGCAGATGTGATGTCCGTCTGGTGGATTGACTTGTCAGAATTCACCGTTCAACAGCAGGGTATGGAAAGAGCGGAGCAACAAGGAGCGGATATTGTTCCTGGCTGGGAACAACCTGACGGATCGATCAACCACAAAGCGATTTCTCTGTGGTGTAGAACCGGATCAATCCCGAAAAATATCCCTCAGGACAGAAAAGACGCTGCCTTCTATTACTTGTATAGGATGTCGCATCCTTCGATTTCTGATGAGATCGTTGCAGATGAATATTGTGGTTCGGATCCTTTCGGAAAGTCTCATTACACCGATGAGGCTGCAAGAAAGTACATCCAACCCAATCCTCAGAGAGGAACTGACAATGATCTGTGGTCAACCAACGCCGGGATCTACAAAAATTTTGATACGGCACGTTCTCATTTGGATGGAGGTCTCAAAAACATCGAAGTGGGGTACCCACAGTTCTATTGGGAAGGGACACCACAATATGCAGATGCATTGGGAAGAAATATTTCCAAAGCAGTTAATGGTCAATTAAGCTCTCAACAAGCTCTTGATGAAGCAGCTGAAGAATGGGTGAAGATTGTCCAGAAATTGGGAATTGATAGCCAGAAACGACAGTATTCTAACTTCCTCAAAGGAGCTAGAAAGTTAGGCTACAAGGTTTAAGCTTACCCATTAGGAGAGCATTCCGAAAAGGGGTGCTCTCTTTCATAAAATATTAAATCAGTCCGATCAAAAAATTTAAGTGACAGATCAGCAAGAAAAACAACAAGCTTTAAGGTTTTTTAGACAGTTGGTTCGAGTTCGTATCTTTGAGGAACGTGTCAGTGAACTTTTTGTCCAAGGAGGCACGGCGGGTTCGATGCTCCATCTCTCGATTGGTGAAGAAGCAGGGGCGGTTGGAGTGATGGGTGCCATGCGGGAAGGTGACGGTTTTACCACGCACCATCGAGGTCATGGGATTTTCCTGGCAAGGGGGGCAGACCCGAAAAAAATGATGGCTGAAATCGCAGGCAAATCGACTGGCTACTGCAGGGGAAAAGGCGGATCCATGCATATTGCGGATCGTGGTTTAGGTCACCTTGGAGCAAATGCGATCGTAGGAGGAGGCATCAGCCATGTGGTTGGAGCCGGACTGACCTACCAGATGAAGCATCACGGAAACGCTGCTGTGGCTTTTTTTGGAGACGGTGCGATGCAGCAAGGAGTTCTTTATGAAAGTATGAATCTCTCCGCACTTTGGAAGCTTCCGGTGATGTTTGTCTGCGTCAACAATGAATATGGAATGGGGACCCGTCTTGATCATGCAAGTGCATCCCTGGAATTTGAAAAAAGAGCGGAAACCTTTGGGCTGTTGGCTGCAGAGGTGGATGGGATTGATGTTTTTGAAGTTTACAACCAATCAAAAAACCTGCTGGAAGACGTAAGAAAGGGAAATCCGGCTTTTTTGAAAGTCAACAGTTACCGTTTTCACGGCCATGCCAGAATGGACAAAAGTCCATACCGTGATCAGCAGGAAGAGGAAGAAGGAAGAAAAAAAGACGCGATTGCTTTTCTCAGAGATCGCATCGTTAAGTCTGGCTGGTATCAGGAAACCGAATGCGACGCGATTGTGGAGGAAGTCAAACAAGAAATGGATGAAGCCCTGAACCATGCCCGAAATGCTGCAGATCCGGGAGCAGACGAAATGTATGAAGATGTTTTCGACCCGCAAACAACCAAACCGTTCCCGGTGGATTCTCGAATCAGAGAATCACTTCATCTCCCCCAGGCCTGATCCATGACAGAAACAACTTACCGTGAGGCATTGAGGCAGGCTTTAACCGACTCGATGCGTCGGGATCCTTCCATTGTAATCCTTGGAGAAGAAGTCGGAAAATATGGCGGAGCCTATGGAGTCACCAAAGGAATGCTGGAAGAATTCGGAGAAGCAAGGGTTCGTGATACACCCATTTCCGAGGAAGTGATTGTAGGAACCGCAGTCGGTGCAGCAATGACAGGTCTCAGGCCTGTGGCAGAGTTGATGTACGTCGATTTTGTGACCTTGGCCATGGATCAGTTAGTGAATCAGGCGGCAAAGATCCGATACATGTTCGGAGGTCAGATCGGTGTGCCGATGGTGTTACGTTCCCAGGGAGGAACCGGTCGTTCCGGGGCAGCACAGCATTCTCAAAGCCTTGAAGCCTGGATGATGCACACTCCGGGATTACACCTGGCGATGCCTTCAACTGTCACGGATGCCTATCATTTGTTAATGCATGCTCTTACTCTGCACGATCCGGTGGTTTTTCTCGAACACAAAGGGCTTTACACGATGAAAGGAGAACTGAAGCCAGAAAGAGCGCTACCCTGGGGGAAGGCAGAAGTTCGACGTAAGGGAGGAGACTGCACGCTGGTCAGTTATTCGCGCATGGTCCATTTCTGTCTTGATGCAGCAGATTCGCTTTCAAAGGAAGGAATTGAAGCGGAAGTCATTGATCTCCGCACTCTTCATCCCCTGGATATGGATACAGTTTCTGAATCCGTTTCAAGAACCGGAAAAGCCATGGTGGTGACCGAAGACTGTCTTACCGCAGGAGTGAGTGCCGAAATCTCTGCAAGGATCATGGAGGAAGCCTTCGATTTTCTTGAGGAACCGGTGCTGCGTCTTTCCGGGGAAGACATTCCGATTCCAGTTTCTCCAGAGCTGGAAAAAGGCTCGGTACCAAGTGTTGACAGGATTATCTCAACGGCAAAAATGCTGATGCGCCGATGATGGAAAAAACCCTGACACTCCCAAGGCTGGGGGAGACGATGGAAGAAGGAACGGTTCTGGCCTGGTCAAAAATTTCGGGTGAAGAGTATGACAGGGGTGATATTCTGCTTGAACTCGAAACCGACAAAATGGTGGTCGAGGTCCCGGCGTTGGAAGATGGGAAAATCCTCGAGATTTTGGCGGATGAAGGGGCGGTGGTTGCCATTGGGGAACCGATTGCCCGAGTTGAAGTAGAATCTTCGGTAACTGTTGCTGAAGCTGATTCAGTTCCGGAAACTTCCCCACTGTCCGCTCCAACCCCCCAAGAACAACCCTCCACAACGACACCCTCCCCATCTCAAGAAGTGGATGAGGAAGAAGACCTTGACCTGGGGGGGCTTTTTATCAAGTCAAGCGAAGTGCCGGAAAGGATCCGGGCCTCTCCTGCAGCACGAAGGATTGCATCAAAAAGTGGACTGTCTCTTAATGAAATCAAGGGAACCGGTCCTCTTGGAAGGATCAGTGGTGATGATGTTCGAAGAAGTATCTCAAGGGGAGTCAGTGATCCTGTTGTAACAAAACCGGAAATTAACGAGATCGAACCAACCATCAATGAAACAGTCCTGGAATCAGATGCACTGAACATTTCCTATCTGCGAAAAGGACCATCCGGGAAGACGCCCCTCGTTTTTCTCCATGGTTTCGGGGCCGATCTGAACAGTTGGCGTTTCAATGTCAGTCTGCTTGCCAAGACCCGTGAAGTCTGGTCGCTCGATTTACCGGGGCATGGTGCTTCATGGGATGATTCGATGGCATCCCCGGGATTCAATCCAGGAGTCGAAGAATTAGCCGAAAACATTGCACAATTCCTGATGTTGGCAGGGATCGATCGGGCTCACCTGATCGGTCATTCGATGGGAGGTGGAATCGCGCTCTCACTGGCTTCGGCTCATCCTGAANGGGTTGCGTCTCTGGGCTTGTTGGCTCCATTGGGATTGGGTCCTGAGATCAACCATGAATTCATTCGCTCCTTTTCGACTGCAAGAGACCGTGAGAAACTGGTTCCTGCACTGCATCGGCTTTTCTACCATGGCAGTTGGGTCAATGCGGCGCTGGTCGGACCTCTTGAAGAACAGCGCAAGGATCCTAAACGCCTTCAAGCTTTGAGTCAGATTGCGGGGGGACTGCTTCAGGAAAACCGTCAACGCTGGCAAGGACGCAAGATGCTCGAAAAACTGAATATGCCGGTCAAAGTGATATGGGGACGAGATGACCTCGTAATCCCTTCGGATCAGGTCTTGGGTCTGCCAGGCACCGTTGGCCTCCATCTGTTCCCTGAAACCGGCCATATGCCTCATGTCGAGCAGGCAATGGGAGTGAATCGGCTGATCGAGGAATTGTGTGCATTTGAGTAAAATCTTTCCGACACACAATCACAAAAGAACCTAAACATGATTCTCTGTTGCGGAGAAGCCCTGATCGATTTTGTTCCTCAGAAGGATCAATCAGGAGGATCTCTCTACCAGCCTTGTCCGGGTGGATCACCTTACAATACAGCCATTGCCCTGGGACGTTTGCAGGTTCCAACCGCATCTTTCTGCGGTTTGTCCAATGATTTTTTTGGAAGCATGCTGCTTAAGCATCTGCAACAAAGTGGTGTCAGTACAGAATGGGTGCGACATCTTGAGCGTGATACAACGCTGGCATTCGTCAATGCGGATTCGGCGGATGGAGAAGTTGAATACGCATTTTACGGACGTGAAACCGCGGACCGATCCCTGGAAAAGGGTGATCTGCCTCAAGTTCTTCCTGAAGAAATAAAAGTTCTTCAATTCGGCTCGGTTTCGCTGGTCCTGGAACCGACTGCATCCACGATGGAACTTCTGATGCAGAGGGAATCGGGACAAAGAATGATAAGCCTCGATCCGAACATCCGGCCGGGGCTGATCTCGGACAGGGAGGTTTATCGTGAACGATTTGAAAAATGGTTGGATTCTACAGATCTTTTAAAAGCGAGCATTACGGATTTGGAGTGGATTTATCCGGATGCCGAAATTTTTTCCACGATTGAAAGGATTCTGGAAACCACAAAAGTGAATTTGGTGATGTTGACTTCAGGAGAAAAGGGATCGTGGGCCTGCACTTCCAAACAAAGGGTTCATGAAAAAGCGGAAAGGATTGTGGTCAAGGATGCGGTGGGTGCAGGAGATAGTTTTCATGCCGCTGTTCTATGCCGGTTGTGGGAAATTGATGCGGTTGATTCCAGTTCATTAGCAGAGTTGAATGAATCAGAACTGAAGCAAATCCTTGAATTTGCCAACAAAATAGCGTCAATCACCTGCAGCCGATCAGGAGCGGATTCCCCCTGGCGTAAAGAGTTGGATTGATAAACAAGAGTTTTTTCGGCATTGATTTAAATTCTGCGATGAATTCCATTTGTCCTTTATCATTTTTTTCTGCATCAGTGGCCTTTTACAGTAAGTCAAGAAACATGAGTTAAGATTCCAGAATGATGAGAAAAAGATGAAATTTGATTCGCTGGAAGCATTTAAGAAGCATTTCCCCATAGTGGTGGAAATCCCTGTGGCATGGGGGGAAATGGATTCAATGCAGCATGTGAATCATACGGTCTATTTGAAATGGATGGAAACCGCGCGATTCGAATTTTTTGAAATGCTGGGAATGACGGAATTGATGCAGGAAACCGGAGTGGGCAACATCCTCAAATCCATTGAATGCCGTTACAGGATTCCTCTGACTCATCCGGACACCATTAGCGTAGGCGCAAAACTCGCTGAACTGAGGGAAGATGAGTATTTGATGGAACAGTCCGTCTTCAGCCACAATCGATTTATCCTAGCCCAAGGGATCAGCGGGATTGTTATTCCATCTCCGGTTAATTTGAGATTCTGGTGTGCTCCACCCACCAAAGATGAGGGAGCCCCTTGAGTTATGAATTTCTATTCACCTCCCTGATTGTGGTGCTCCTGCCCGGAGCAGGAGTGATCTACACCGTATCCACCGGTCTTTTCGAGGGCTGGCGTGCAAGCATTGCAGCCGCCTTTGGATGCACCGCAGGGATTGTCCCCCACTTGGTGGTCAGCAGCCTGGGACTTTCCACCCTGCTTCACACCAGTGCTCTTGCTTTCCAGGTCATCCGCCTGGTGGGTGCTGCGTATTTGTTGTTTTTGGCATGGACCATGTGGAGGGAAACAGGATCACTGCAATTTTCTGCAGAGCAAGTTAAGAACAGGAAACTTGGGGCGGTTGTTTGGAAGGCGATTCTGGTCAATCTTCTCAACCCGAAATTGTCGGTTTTTTTTCTTTCGTTCCTCCCGTTGTTTATTGTTCCTTCTTCCTCTTCCCCCATCAGGCAGTTTTTGGAACTGAGCGCAGTTTTCATGCTGATGACCCTGGGTATCTTCATCCTGTATGGATTATTTGCCCACGCAGTCAGTAGGTATCTGATTCGCTCAACTTTATGGAGGGTTTGGCTTCAACGCGGATTCGCGGTGATCTTTGCAGGACTGGGAGCTAAGTTGGTGTTTTCCGAATCCTGAGTTTCGTCATCATTCGGTTCAGGCATTTTATCCGGTGAGTCTATCAGCACATTGGGAATCCATCGGTGGTTTTCTTCGGTCACGACTTCCGTCAGGGGTTCTTCAGTGACCCATAGCGTGGAATCACACAAAGGGCAGTTTCCGGAACCTCCCTCTTCCTGAAGAAAATTCTGCTCACAATTGCTGCAATAAAGTTCCATAAAAAAAGGAATGATTCGAAATGCGCCTCCCTTCATTCAGCATATCCCAGGAACATAAACTGTCAAAAAGTACGAAATCTTCTGAATTCATGAAATTTCAAATAACGAGAATAATTTAAAATGAGAGTTAAAGGCTTGAATACCTGATTCTCAATCCGTCTACATTTTCCTTTCAGAAAGTTGAATTGTGGAGATTCGATTCTTTGCTTTGAATCCAGTATGCTTTGAAAATTGTTAATGAAATGAAAATAAGTTCGATTCAAGACAAGGATTAAGAGAATGACTCCTGAAGAAACCCAAAAAGCGGCTACATTAATCTGGGAAAAATGGGATGCCGATGAATTACTGGATGAATTACCTGAAGATTGTCGTCCTCAGACAGAATTGGAGGCCCATGGGATCCAATCGTTATTTCCCAGGGTTTCAGGGCAGCCACAAGCAGGTTGGAAAATCGCAGCCACAAGTAAGGCCGGTCAGCAACACATTAAGGTGGACGGGCCCCTGGCAGGAGTAATTCTGAAAGGGAGAATCCTGGAAAACGGCGCCGAGTGTTCCTTGAATGCTAATGCGATGGGGGTCATTGAAGCCGAATTTGCTTTCCGGTTTGGAGAGTTGGTTCCTCCAAGGGAACGGGTCTACACGGCAGAAGAAGTCCTTTCTCGGGTATCAGAACTTTGTCTGACGGTTGAAATTCCTGACACACGATTTAATGCTTTGGGAGGGAAACTTCAGCTTTTGGCGGAATGTGCCTGCGCCTGGTGGCTGGTAAAAAGTGACCCGGTGACGATGAACTGGAGGGATCTTGATTTCAAATCCCACAAGGTGACCGTTGCCAAAAATGGAGAAAAAGTTGCTGAAGGAAGTGGTGCCAATGTCCTCGAAGATCCAAGGGAAGCATTATCC
>LNZD02000036.1 GCA_001469005.2 SAR324 cluster bacterium lautmerah10 | reverse complement strand
CTATAAAACCAACAATGGTTTTTAGATCATTACCAATCCTGTGGAGTGCTCCAAAAATGATTGATTCAGAGCCTCCTATGAGAGATGCAATCCGTGAATTGGAAAGAATCGAACAACAAACGGAAGTGGTTTCCTGCAGTCTGGGAGTTGGTTACCAATGGATAGACAGCCCCGTTGTGGGTGCTTCAGCTATAGTAGTAACGAATGATGATCCGGAATCAGCTCATCAAAATGCAAACCAACTCAGCGAATGGATTTGGGAAAAAAGAAGTCAATGGACAAATCCTTCATTAAAACCACATGAAGCGCTGAAAATGGGAGAAGAAAAAGGTAAATATCCCATTATTCTTGCTGACCAAGCTGATAACACTGGCGGGGGTGCCCCCGGTGACAGCACTGAGATTTTAAGGTTGTTTATCCAGAAAGGACTCAAGGATGCTGCTGTTCTTTACTTAGTTGATCCTGAGGCAGCATCCGCAGCGCATGAAATTGGCGAAGGAGGGAAATTAGTTCAGCCTGTCGGGGGAAAATCACATCCAATGTGTGGGCCACCTATAAACATAGATGCAGAAATCGTATCTCTTTCAGATGGCAGGTTTGTCTACGAGGGCCCCATGTGGAAAGGGGTTGAAGAAAATCTCGGTTTATCAGCACTGCTTAAGCACCAAGGCGTTTCAATCATTATCATCAGTAAAAAACAACAACCTGTTGATTTAGCATTTTCCAAGATTCTCGGTTTGGACTGTTCCAAAATGAATTATCTTAGCCTTAAATCAACCGGGCATTTTAGAAGTGGATTTGAATCGATTGCAGGATCCATTTTTAATGTTGATGCTTCGGGTTTGTTTACTCAGGATTTTCATTCAATTCCCTACAAGTGCTTGGGAAGAGCAATGTATCCTCTCAAAACGAGTCCTGAATTATTTGAAATATAATTCAAATTCAAACTCATTAAGTCATTTCTTCTTTTTGTTTCTTTTTCAGGAATTGAAGGTGACTCTGTGCTGAAGACATATTCGGATGCACTTTCAGTCCTTGTTCGAAGGCTTCAATGGCTCCAGACCAGTCTTTCAGCGCCATCAGGATCAGTCCTTTTCCTGAAAGGGCACCGAAGTGTCGGGGTTCGAGGTTGAGGGTTTGCTCAACATCTTTTGCAGATTCCTGGAGTCTCCCCATCAGATACAGAGCGGTAGCACGTTTGTTCCAACCTTCCGCGAATCCGGGAGCCTCTTCCGTCAATTCGCTGAAAATTACCAGGGCTTTCCCGAAGTCTTGAGCCTGCATGGCCCGGCTCCCTTCCTGAAGTTTGGTGCTGATTTCAGGATTCTCATGTTCCATCCAGACTTGCCAGATCTGTCTTTCGAAGGGTTTTGATTCTTGAGCAGTTTCGGCATTTCCAAGTTTGAGGAAAAGCGTTGCCAATCTAGGATCATTCTGATCAGCTAAGGATTGTTCCGAAAAAAACGACATTCCACTGATCAAGCATAGGAGCAGAAGGAGTTTGACCATGTTCATGAGTTTATGGACCTGGGAAATATTTGGAGAAAAAAATCTTAGGATTTCAGTTCCGAGAGTGCCTCGATGTGTTCCGGTCCGAGCCCGCAGCATCCTCCGAGAATTCGCGTTCCCATTCCGTACCATTCTTTTGAGAAATCCAGCAATTCCTGGGGAGTAAGGATGTTTTCAAATTGCCAATCGGGCATTTTGAAGAATCCGGAATCAGGGTAGGCGGATAACGGTCCGCTCCAGACATTTTGGATGGTTTCAATTCCTCGCCCGGTGATGTTTGCCGATGAATGCATGACTCCCATCACATCCACAGATTCTGGTGGCATTGCATCAAGGACTTCCTGGGGGGAAATCGAGGGATCATCATAACAGCAGAGTTCACCGGATTCATTTTCTCGGAAGGAAAATCCTGCCCACAGAGGAAGTCCGGTTTTCAGGGCTCCTTTCATGACCATATTGATTCGTTCGGGATGTTTCATCATTTCCAGAAGAATCAAATCGCATCCCAATTCTTTGTGAAGCATTGCCAACTCCTCAAAAGACTCCTCCATAAAATCGGTCGAAGGAGGTGTTTTTGAAGCACGGTCGGTTCCCTCAGGAATCGGGATCATATGGGAAAGCGACCCGGCGACCAGAATGTTTTTCTGACCACTTTTGTCCCGGGCACGAAGAGCAGTTTCGATTGCAACTCGGTTGATTTCTTCGAATTGATCTTCATATCCGGCCTCCCGAAGCATGATCCTCGAGGAAGCGTAGGTATTGGCGGTGATGATATCGGCGCCGGCCTCAATATAATCCAGATGGACTTTCTCAAGTACGTCCGCATTTTTCAGAGAAACCGGACCGCACCAGGCACCAGGGACCATATCCAATCCCCGCTTTTGCAATTCGGTTCCCGTGCCCCCGTCAAGGAGAACGACTTCATCTTTTTGAAGTTTCTGTACTATATTTTCGTAGCTCATTTTCAAATCTAGGATTTTGTTTTTATAGTCTGATGGATCAAAGTGAACGTAAAGTTTCTCTGATTCTTAAATATTTTTCCAAATTTTCTATTACGAAGGCAACAGATGAAATGGTTGATTTTATTTGGAACGGTTTTGAGTACAGGCTGTTCCCTGATCGGAATCAGGAACGAGGAAGTCCCAAATTATAAGGTTGTCCATACCGAAGGTGCTTATGAAATCAGAGAATACGAAACCTACCTGATTGCGGAAACCACCGTCGAGGGAGACTATGATGAAGCGACCAATGAGGGTTTTCGAAGGCTGGCAGGGTATATTTTTGGGAAAAACATTGCAAGGAGTCAGGTCCGTGAGGGACTTCAGGCCAAGAAGGTATCTTCCGAGAAAATGGCGATGACTGCTCCCGTGGAAATGGTCAAATCCCAGGATTCTTTCTGGATCATCAGTTTCGTCATGCCATCAGAATACAACATGGAAACGCTTCCGGTCCCCAAGGACCCGAGAATTTCCATCCGAGAAATCAAAAACCGGAAAACGGCAGTTTATAAAGCCGGTGGTTTCCATTCTGAAACCAAGATGGAAAATCATGCAGAACTTCTCAAAAAGTGGTTGGAGCAGCAGAACTTCGGTGAACCCTCTCAGTCATCGATCATGGTTTATGATCCCCCCTGGACGATTCCCTTTTTGAGAAGGACGGAAATCAGTCTTGAGTTGAATCCAGGCTAAGGTTCCCGGTTTGAGAATGTTTTTTGAAAATCAGGAGTTGATTGTTGGCGGGCATCGAGTAGTTATGCTGAAAAGCAAGACCCTCCTCTTCCGCCACCTGACATAATTGTTCAAAATCCCGAATTCCCCATTCGGGATTATTCGTTTTCAATGAAGAATCGAATTGTGCATTGCTTGGACTGGTGAACTCCCCTCCAAAACGAAAAGGGCCGTAAACACAGAAAGTCCCCACTTGCTTCAGACACTTTGACATTCCTTTGAAACAGGAATGCATGACATCGATTGGGGCAATATGAAACACGTTCGCGATGAAAACGGCGTCCGTTTCTTCCAATCCCCAATCAATCCGTAACACATCCAGTTCTTTGGCGGGTAATAGATTTCCGGGACCTTCGAAATCAATCCTGCTTTTCAGCATGGCAACATTTTCTCCTAATTCCGTGGGTTGCCAAACCAGATGGGGTAAATGTGTGGAAAAATGAACGGCATGTTGTCCGGTACCGCTTCCAATTTCCAGAACCGTCTCAGTTTTGCTGAACACCTTCCTTAAAACCTCAAGGATCGGTCCCTTATTGCGTTCACAGGCTTCAGAAAAAGGAAGCTCCAAATCAACCTCCAGGACGAACTAGCCTAAAACTTCCGTGATGGAGTCTTTGAGGATTTCGACGATTTGGTCGAGTTGTGATTCGGTGGTGATGATCGGAGGAGCAAGACAGTATACATCTCCCCGGACACGGCTGAAGAGTCCTCGTTCAACTCCGGCCTGGTGAACCTTGGGCCCGATTTTTTCGGAGGCATCGAATTCTTCGCCGGTGGCTTTGTCCTTGACGATTTCGATCCCGCACATCATTCCAAGCCCTCGGACGTCACCAACGTTTGGATGATCTTCCAAAGCCTCTTTGAGGTTTTTCAACAGTCTGGCTCCTTTTTCCCGGGCTTGGGTCGGGAAATCTTCTTTTTCGATCAGGTCCAGCATGGCCAGAGCAACAGCGCATCCCACGGGATGGGAACTGTAGGTGTAAGCGTGCATCCATGGAGTTCCACTGTCCGTCATTGTCTGGTGAATTTCATCGCTGATCCCGATCCCTCCGAGGGGAAAATATCCGGAAGTGATCGCCTTGGCGAACTGGATCATATCGGGTTCGATTCCCCAATGCTGGAGTCCGAACAAGGTCCCGGTTCTTCCGAAACCGGTGATGACTTCATCCGCCACGAGCAGGACCTCATACTGATCGCAGATTTCACGGATTCTCGGAAAATAATCATCTTGAGGAACGATGACCCCGCCGGCTCCCTGAACCGGCTCTGCCAGGAACATGGCGACTGTTTCAGGACCTTCCCTCAGTATGGCCTGTTCCAGTTCATTGGCCGCAGCAATTCCCTGGCTGACTCCCTCAGGAGCCTGGAAGCGGTAGGGATAGGGAGAAGGGATGTGGACGAATCCGGGGATTCTCGGTTCGAACATCGGCCAGTAACTGCTGATTCCGGTGGCGCACATCGCGGCCAACGTCACCCCGTGATAACCCCACTGCCTCGAAATCACCTTCGTTTTCTCCGGCTTGCCTTTGAGCTTCCAATAATACCTTGCCATCTTGAAGTTGCTGTCACTCGACTCGCCTCCGCCGGAAGTGAAGAAAAAATGATTGATTTTCGGATACATCATCTCCGAAAGCCTCTCAGCAAGTTCGATCGCTTTGGGATTCGTACTACCCGTGTATCCTGAAGCATAGGGAAGGGTTGCCATCTGTTGGGATGCAGCGTCCACCAGCGTTTGTTGGCCATGGCCGGCGGTGTTGTTCCATAGCCCAGCCAGGCCGTCAAGGTATTCCTTACCGTCTGCGTCCTCCAGGATGGCACCTTTTCCTCTTACCCAAACGAGTCCGTTGGAATGCATTCCCTGGTGGTGAAGAGGATGAATTAAATGTTCTGTATCCTGCTGGATGAGTTGCTGGTTGGTGAAAACGTTCATATCGAGTTTCTCTTAGGATGTTGTCTGGTATTGATAGTTCTGATTTTTGCAGAATGTAATGCATCCAGAGTTTTTTCACAACCGATCTCGGGGAAGAGGCAGAATTGTTTTTTTCGATACTTGTGGAGTGAACCCGTGATCGTTAGATTAACTGCGGTTAGTGAAATGAATGATTTTGAGTTTGTTCCTGATTTTTTGAATTCATGAAGGGTTTTAAAACCAACTTAACCAGCACTTTATTCGGGATCCGCAATGCATTGGGGGTTCCTGCCCTCCTTTTGTTTTCTGCGATGACCGGTTTCGGTTCCCTCGCCCAGGAACAGGGACTGTCGCTATGGATTTCGATGCTATCGACGGTGCTGATTTGGGGTATGCCGGGACAGGTGGTTCATGTGGAGCTTTACGGACTGGGGGCCCCCCTAATTGCGGTGGCATTGGGAGTTGCCGGGGCAAATGCCCGATTTCTGCCGATGACGCTCTCGATGATGCCTCTTCTGAGAAAAGCCCCCCATCATCGTCGCTGGAACTATCTTTTGGTCCACATGATCTCAATCAACACCTGGGCCGAGATGATGCGGAAAGGGGATGAGATTCCGGTAGAACGCCGGGTTGCCTATTTTCTCGGCTTTTCCTCAACCTGCATGTTTGCCGGGGTTTTGGGAGTGATACAGGGGTATTTGCTCCTGGAAAACATGCCCAAGCTGGTTTCGCTCTGCCTGCTGTTTCTGGTTCCCATTTATTTTGCACTGATCATGTCCAACACCACCCACCCCCCTTTTTTGCTGGCATTTGCCTTGGGTTGCCTGTCGGGTCCGATTTTTCATCAATGGACTCCGGAATGGGGTTTGGTGATCAGTGGAACCATTGCCGGAACGATTGCCTTTTTACTCAGGAACCACATCCCCTTTGCTAAATCAGGGAAAGGGACCTTTGGTTGAAGCTTCGGCCTGGCTGATTTTCTTGTCAGCCATTTTTGCGACCTACATCTGGCGTTTCGCAGCAGTGATGATCAGTCACCGGATCGAACCCAATCATCCCATCTTCGAATGGTTTACCTGCCTTGCCTATGGCATCATTGCCGCGTTGGTTGCCAGAACCCTGGTCTTTCCCATGGGAATCCTTCAGGAAATTCCTTTGTGGCAAAGATTGTTTTCCATGGTTTTCGCTTTTCTAGGATTCTATCTTCTTGGAAAGAGACTCTGGGTGGGAATCCTTTTCGGTGAATTCGCCTTTCTCCTACTGATCTGGTTTCATGGATTTTTTTGGGAAGGATGAAACAGAAGAGTGAACTTCCGGAAAAGACCTGCCCGGTTTGTCAGAGACCCTTTAAATGGAGGAAAAAATGGCGGATGAACTGGGATCGGGTGATCTATTGCTCGGAGCGATGCCGAAGAAGTTCCAAATCCTCAAAAAAACCCGAATCGGATTACTGACGATCCATTCCAAAGTAATCAATGTTTTGATGAAATTTACACCTTCTATGCAGCTTCGATTTTCAGGATTCTGCCTGATATTCCTCATATCCTGTTCGATGCTTCATGCATCAGAGTGGGGAACCCTCTTCCGTTGGAAAACCAATGAAGGAATCCGCTGGATGAAGGTTGGTGAAGAATCGATCCACGATCATTACCAGGGAGAGATTCAGGATGGATTGCCCCATGGACAGGGAAGGATGCAATATGTGGGAGGCTCCAGTTATTCCGGAGAATGGGACTCTGGCTTATACCAGGGATTGGGGACTCTGGTTCAGGAAGACGGAAGTTACCTCATCGGACAATTTGAGCAGAGCCTGCCTCACGGAACCGGGGAAGAATACCTTGCCAACGGCTTCAAGAACAAAGGTGAGTGGAAGGAAGGCAATTACTGGAACATCACCCGATTCGATGCCGAAGGCGAAATCATAGAAAAGCTGGCTGCCGGGGAGGTGGTGCAGGAAATCGACTATGGTGAAATCCGTTTCCGCAAATGGGAAAAAGATCACTGGGTCTGGCTCGAGCAGGGAAATCCTGAAGAATATGGAAGGTATCAGGGACAGGTGAATGGACTTTTGCCCCACGGAAAAGGAAGTTACCTCTCACCCCTGGGAGTCAAATATGATGGACTGTGGGAGGAAGGTCTGGAGCATGGAACCGGAATCCTGACCCATCCTAATGGAATGCGCAGTGAAGGAGAATTTCGTGAAGGCAAACCCTGGAACACGAGGGCTTATGACTCCAACCGCAAACTGCTCTTCCGGGTTCAGCAGGGAACCATCATCAGGAAAAATGATGATTGAAATTCTTGGTACCATTCAAAACCGACACTCCCTCAATTGAACCGGATACGCAGTCCAATTCTGGTTATTTTCCAGAATCGTCCACTGAAATTCTGGAGCAGGGCTTGGATCTGCCTGGTACCCGATGCGGTATTCCCTGGTATAATGACAGCCTTGGGAGGCTTCCAATGAAAAATCTTCGGCAGAAAGGGTCAGGTTGTCCTGGCTGAAGCGGACCCCAGAATGATCTGACTGAAAAGTGAAAACGAAGATCTGCTCCTCATCAATTTGTTTGCATCGGTCATGAACTGAAAAGATCAGTTCACAATCATCAAAACCAATCGTCATGGTCCGCAGTCGATGGCTTTCACAGGAAGCCAGCAGCAACAGCATCCAAATCAGAACGATTTTACTAAAACTGAAGAGTAAACGACTAACTCTGGAAGGGTTGATCATGGAGGATGATCAGCAGGTAAAACTCCCCTGACGGAAAAAGAGTTTCTGAAGGGGTTGGGGAACTGCTGGGGCAGAGGGAATCTACCCCGGGGAAAATCAGCTTTCGAGGAGAGCTTTGTAAACTTTGGGATATTGCTCGGCAAGCTGTTCTTTGTCGAGGCCCTGGGCCACTTCTTCTCCGAAGAGATTCTTAATCTTGAAGAAGATCTTGCCTTCCTGGTTGGTGAGCTGGAAGAGTTCCATACCGTCGATCTCGACCACCAAGACTTCATGGGCATGACTTTTTTGTTCTGCCAAGGTGACTTCCTTGTACCCACTGCATCCTGGGCCTGCGATGGCCATGGTTGCCAGAATGCTGACTGAAAATAACGTCGTCAAAATTGTTTTCATCGTTTTTCTCAGGAAAGGATTTATCTAAACCATAACTCCCCGCTAAGATGACAAGCATTATTTTCGATTGCAAGAAAATTTATGGGGAGAAAGGGATTCTGAAACTCTAAATCTTCTGGTTCATTTGAAATTTGATTTTTGCTCCTTTTGGGGATTTGGAATAACCTGCAGAAAAAATCTTTGTCTTTGGAAATATGGTCAAGAATATCCTTTTTATCATGTGCGACCAGTTGCGTGCCGATTACCTGGGCTGCAATGGTCATCCTTCGATTTCGACTCCCAACATCGATGCCCTGGCGCAAAGGGGGGTGAATTTCACAAGAGCCTATTGCCAGGCTCCGGTTTGCGGGCCCTCGAGGATGTCGTTTTATACCGGACGTTATCTTTCTTCCCATGGTTCGACCTACAACAACGTCCCGCTCAAGCTGGAGGAATGGACCCTCGGGGATTACCTCAGACCGCTCGGGACGAGGGTCGGTTTGACGGGCAAGACGCATTTCAGCCCGGATCATCAGGGGATGCAGAGGATCGGCATCGATCCAAAATCTTCCAGGGGAATCCTGCTCAGCGAATGTGGTTTTGAACCCTGGGAAAAGGATGATGGGCTGCATCCGGATCAATCGGCCGATCCTGAAATGGCTTATAACCGGTACCTCAGGAAACATGGGTATGAAGGCGAGAATCCATGGCATACTGCTGCCAATTCCGTTGAGGGACCCAACGGAGAAATCCTCAGTGGCTGGCAGATGCGCCATGCGGACCTTCCTGCCAGGGTTGACAAGGAACACTCGGAAACTGCATACATGACCGACCGGGCCATGGATTGGATCGATCAACTCGGGGATCAATCCTGGTGCCTGCATTTGAGTTACATCAAACCCCACTGGCCTTACATTGCCCCTTCCCCGTACCATTCGCTTTATCGTTCAAAACCCATTCTGGAAGCCAATCGGGATGATGCAGAAAAAAAGAATCCGCATCCGGTTCTGAATGCGTTCATGAACCATGAGGAAAGCCTCAATTTTTCCAGGGATGAGGTCCGTCAAACCGTGATCCCGACCTATATGGGATTGATCACGGAAATCGACGATCATCTGGGAAGACTGATGCAGTTCCTGGAGAATCGGAATTTGCTGGAAACAACCATGATCGTCTTCACTTCCGACCATGGGGATTATCTTGGCGATCATTGGCTCGGAGAGAAGGAACTCTTTTATGATGAGGCAGTGCGCATTCCATTGATCATTGTGGACCCTGATCCGGCATCGGACTCGACCCGGGGCCGCAGTGATTCACGCATGGTCGAATCCATCGACCTCATTCCGACCTTTGTGGAGGCCCTTGGCGGAGAGTCCCAAGACCATCGTCTTGAAGGACGTTCCCTGCTTGGGATTTTAAGAGCTTCTGCTTCACATGAGTGGCGGGATGCCGTCTTCTGTGAAATGGATTATGCATGGAGAAAAGCGAGGCTGGAGCTCGGTCTTGCTCCTGACCGCTGTCGCGCCTTCATGGTCCGGACCGGAGAATGGAAATACATCCACTTCCAGGATTTTCCTCCCCAGCTGTTTGACCTGAAGAAGGATCCCCAGGAAAGAAGCGATCTGGGGCGAGATTCCTCCTTTCGGAATGTCTGCAGAGAAATGGAAGGCAGGCTCAGCGCATGGCTGACCGAACGGAAAATACGAACGACCATCACCAATGAAACGGTCGAACAGAGAACTGGAACTGCCAAGGAACGGGGATACCTCTTCGGGGTTTGGTGATTCCACTTTGAACAGGTAACTCCTGCCTCGACCCATTTCTTACTGGAAAATGAAACCTTTAAAGTCTTTTAGGGTTCTGGATTTGACGAATGTCCTGGCAGGTCCCTTCTGCTGCCACCAACTCGCACATTTGGGAGCTGAGGTGATCAAAATCGAGGTCCCGGGTCGTGGGGACCTGGCCCGTCAGTTAGGAGCTGATCCGGAATTGAATGAAAAGGGGATGGGGGTTTCCTTCCTTGCCCAAAACGCGGGAAAGCGTTCTTTGACCCTCAATCTGAAACATCCTGAGGGTCGTGAGGTATTTTTCAGACTGGTTTCGAAGGCAGACGTGGTGGTGGAGAATTTCAGGCCTGGGGTGATGGAACGTCTCGGTCTTGGGTTTGAGAAGCTGAAAGAGGTCAATCCGAGCCTGGTTTATTGTGCCATCTCCGGGTTCGGCCAGAATGGACCTCTTAAAGATTCTCCTGCCTACGATCAGATCATCCAGGGACTTTCTGGAGTGATGTCTGTGACCGGCAATGATGAGTCAGGACCATTGAGGGTTGGATTCCCGATGGCGGATACGATTGGAGGGATCACCGCTGCGCTGGGAATCACGGCATCGCTTTCAAAACCTGAACGGGAAGCGGTTTTCATCGATGTTTCAATGCTGGAGTCAACGATGGCTTCCATGGGATGGGTGATCAGCAACTTCCTGACTGCCGGAGTGGATCCCATGAGAATGGGGAATGAAAATTTTACTTCGGCACCCTCAGGCACATTTCAGACCGGTGAGGGGTTGCTCAACATTGCCGCCAACAAACAGGAACAATTTGAAATCCTATGCGGTTTGTTGAAAAGGGAGGACCTGATTCATCATCCTCATTTTAAGACCCGGGAACTCAGGAAAGCCAACCGTGAACTACTTAAATCAGAACTGGAGTCAGAACTGAAACATCATGATGCAAAATACTGGTCAGGATTGCTGAACAAGGCAGGTGTCCCTGCAGGGGAAGTGTTGAAGGTTCCAGACGCCTTGAACCTGGAACAGGTTCAGCAACGTGAATTTCTGGAAACATTCAGCGACGTCCCCGGAGTTGGCCGTTCCGTGCAGGTGGTGAAAACCGGAATGCAGCTGAATGGGAAGACCCTCACGGTGGACAGACCCCCTCCCAGGTTGGGAGAAGACACGGTCGCGATCCTCAAAGAATGCGGATACGGAGAGGAAACCATTGAAAAACTTCAGGCAGAAAAAGTGATATGAGTTCAAAGGACCAGGAAACCACAGAAAAAGTTAGAAACTGGTGGAGCACCGAAATCATCGACATGCGTCCGGGAAAGATCCGGATCCGGGGTGAAGACATTGAAGAACTTATCGGGAACATCAGTTTCGTCCAAATGATCTGGCTGATGCTCCAGGGAAAGCTGCCTTCCGTCGAGGAAGCACGTCTGCTGGAAGCAGCACTGGTCGCCTCAGTGGATCATGGCCCGCAGGCCCCGGCGATTGCTGCCGCAAGGATGACGGTCAGTTGCGGGAATTCGCTGAATCATGCCATGGCCTCTGCAGTCAATATGCTCGGAGATGTTCATGGTGGAGCCGGAGAACAGTGTCTTGAAATGATCCAGAAAGTTCAGGAACTGCTGGATCAGGGAGGACGATTAGAAGAATCCGTTTCGGAAGAGATTGCAAATCATCGTCAAACCAAGGGGAAGTATATTCCGGGATTTGGTCACCGTTTCCACAAACCGGAAGACCCGCGTGCTCCACGATTGATGAAACTGGTCTCAGATGCCGAGGGAGACAAAATCGTCAGCGGGAATTTCATGCGAATCGGTCTTGAAATTCAGAGGCAGCTCAGTCAGGGAAAAAGCACCGGAATCGCGATGAACATCGACGGTGCAACGGCAGTGATTTTTGGCGAACTTGGATTTGCTCCGCCTCTGGCCAGGGGACTCTTCTGCTTATCACGTTCTGTGGGGATCCTGGCCCATGCCTGGGAGCAAAAAAACCAGGGAGGAAGAAACAAAGGGCCGACCCCGCCTGAATTTCTTTGGAATTACTCTGGCAAGAATCCGCTGGAAGAAGGATGAAACTTTAAGAATTGCCCCTGTAGATCCGTTCGGGTCTTCCAACCCCCCCGTAACTGACATCGACTTCCAGACTTCCGCGACTGACGAGGTATTCCAAATAGCGTCTTGCGGTGGTTCGGCTTGCTCCGACCCGTTCGGCCATTTCCTCGGAAGTGAACCCGCCCTTTTCCCGATTCATCTCGAGAATGATCTTGTCAAGGGTCACCGGATCGATGCCTTTCGGCAGCTGAAGTTCCGCCTGACGTGAAGCCTCAGGACTTTCCTTGTGGATGATGCGGTCGATGTCCGACTGTTCGAGGCTTTCCAGGGATTGAAATTTCAACCGATGATTACGGTAACGTTTCAAGGTCTGTTCAAACCTAGGAAAGACCACCGGTTTGAGGATGTAGTCGAAGACTCCACCCCGCATGGCTTCCTGCAGCAGACGGACTTCTTTCCCGGCAGTGATCGGGATGATGTCCAGGGCCTTTGATTGTTGACGCACCTGCTTCAGCAGGTCGATCCCGGAACCGTCGGGAAAGTAAATGTCGAGCAGTAAAAGCTGCGGTTCCATGACGCGGATTTGCATCTCGGTGTCTTCAATCGTATTGGAAAGGCCTATCACCTCAAATCCTTCCACTTTGTTGACGTAATGCTGGTGGATTTCCGTGATTCTCGGATCATCATCGGCGATCAGGACTCGGGTCATCATCTCATTCCTCCTTGGAAACGGTTTTCGGAATGTAGGCGGTGAAACGTGCCCCGCCCAGGGAACTTTCGCCAACCGTCAGGTGCCCCTCGAGTTGAATCAGGTTTTTCTGCACCAGCTGCAGCCCGATCCCCCTTCCGGTTCCTGTTTTGGTAGTGAAGCCCTCATCGAAGATGGATTTCTGTTGATCCTCAGATATTCCTGAACCAGAATCTTCGACTTCAAAAATCAGTTCATTGCCCACGTCGGTCATCGAGAGGCATACTTTTTTCTGCTCTCCTGAGGATGCCGAAGCCTCCAAAGCATTTTCCAACAGGTTTCCAAGAATGGTGACGATTTTTTCGCTCCGACTGGAATGGCCGATGTTGCTCATCCAACTCTCGGGATCGAGTGCCAATTCGGTTTTCAACTCCATTGCACGGTGATATTTCCCAACGATGATGGCTGAGAGAAAGGGATCCTGGATTTGATCTGAGAGTTGACGAAGCAGGGCGTTGTAACCGGAAGACTCCCTGCCGATCAGTTCAAGCGCTTCTTTGGTGGCGCCTATCTGGATCAGTCCCGCCAGGGTGTGAAGTTTGTTGGAATATTCATGGGTCTGAGCCCTCAAGGCCTGGGAATATTCGCGGATGCTGGTCAGTTCCTGAACCAGTCGGTCGATGTCCTGAGCCCTGCGGAAGCTGGAGACGACTCCCGAGACGTGCTCCTTTTCAAGAATCGGAACCCGGTTGACGATCACCTCCTCCTCCTTGATCATCATTTCCTGGTCGTATTCCCCCTTTCCGGTTTTGAGCACTTCAAGCATCCGTGTTTCCGGAAGTAATTTCACAATCGGTTTTCCTACTGCGTCCTCAGGAGTGAATCCTAAAATCTGCGCAGCCTGTTGGTTCATCACTGTGACCTCTCCTTGTTCATTGATGGCGATGATGCCTTCGCGAATCGATTCGAGCAGGGCCGTTCTTTCCCGGTAAAGTGCAGCAATTTCATAGGGTTCCAGACCGAATATGGAACGTTTGACCTCCCTTGCAATGAGCCAGGTGCCCAAGGCACCAACCCCGAACAGTCCGAGAATCCAGAGCAAAAGCCGTTGCTGGTAGGGCTGGATCACATCCTGGACGGTTTCGATCAAATACCCGACCGAAACCACGCCGATGATCTCTCCTGCGGACGAGAAAATCGGGACCTTGCCGCGTAATGATGGACCGAGCGTCCCTACTGCTCTTGAAATGTAGGACTGTCCATGAACTAAAGCCTGGGCATTGTCACCGCCGACCATGTATTTGCCGATGCGTTCTGGAACCGGATGACTGTAACGCTTGCCTTCATGGTCCCCGACCACGACAAAACTGGCTCCAGTGGCTTTTCTCACGTTTTCCGCATAAAGCTGGATCTCCTCAGGTTCCATCTTTTTGAGGCCCTGCTGAACAACTCCGGTCAGCGAAACGGTCTTGGAAACATTGAGGGCTGCACGTCCGATGTATTCGTTGAGAATGCCGGTGATGACCTGGTTGCCGATAAATCCGGTGGCGCCCACCAGCAGAATCAGCAGGCCCATCATCAGCAGCAGCATTCTTGTTCCCAGAGAACGCGGCATGATTTTTTGAAAACCCTTGATGGGTAAGGGGGAATTCACGAGCATAGGATCCGTTTTTCAGGTTTTGGTGAACATTATGAATTTTATGAACGAAACAGAATCAAAAAATTTTAAAACCACAACATTGACCTGGGGTTTCATTTAAAATACTTATTTGCCTCGAAGGTGCAATGGAGATTCTGCTTTTGCATCGCAACAGGCCGATATCAACCTCAAGCAAGGAGACAAGATGAAGAGATTATTCGGCATAATGGTATTGATGTTGTTTTCGCTGAGTCTTTCAGCGGGTTCCCATTCCAAACAAATGGTGGACAGCATTCATTTTCTCATTCCCGGCGGTGCCGGAGGAGGATGGGATGGAACCGCTCGCGGAACCGGTGAAGCGCTGACCAAGTCGGGCCTTCTGGGCAAGGCGACCTTTGAGAACATGTCCGGCGGCGGCGGCGGAAAAGCGATCGGCTATCTGATCGAAAATTCCAAGAGCAATCACGGGACCCTGATGGTCAACTCGACTCCCATCGTGATTCGTTCATTGACCAAGGTTTTCCCCCAGAACTTCAGGGATCTGACCCTGATTTCCGGAACCATCGGCGATTATGCGGCATTGGTGGTGGATTCCGGAAGTCCTCTGGGCAACTTTGACGACCTGGTCAAGGCCTATAAGAAAAATCCGAATGACGTTGCCATCGGTGGCGGTTCGGTTCCTGGTGGAATGGACCATCTGGTCGCGGCGATGGCTTTCAAGGCAGCCGGTGCCGACCCGACCCGCGTCAAGTACATTCCCTTTGATGCTGGCGGCAAGGCCATGGCGGCATTGCTTTCCGGTGAAATCAACGCTTTGTCCACCGGTTTTTCCGAGGCAGTGGCGATGGAACAGGCCGGCAAGGTCCGCATCATTGGTGTGACCTCCGACGAGCGTGTCCCTGCAGCACCGAATGCACCGACCCTGAAAGAACAGGGTTATGATGCGAGTTTTGTCAACTGGCGTGGTTTTTTTGCTGCACCGGACCTGCCAAGTAATAAGCGCCGTGCCTACATCGAACTTTTGGGCGCGATGTATGACACCCCGGAATGGGAAACCGTCCGTGCACGAAACGGCTGGGTCAACATCCATAATCCCGGTGACAGTTTCATGGTCTTCCTTGCTAAGCAGGAAGAAGTCATCGGCAATCTGATGAAAGAACTGGGATTCCTGTAATCCGAGACTAAAATAAAACGGGAGGAATGTGTCCTCCCGTTTTTCTTTCCGATTCGATTCACTATGCTCAGCATCAACCGCTGGGTTGCCCTGGGACTGCTGGCCTTTTCCAGCGGTTACGGATACCTGGCATTCACCTACCGTATTCTTCCCTTTGAACGGTTTTTGGCGATGAAGCCCAATACCCTTCCCATCGGTCTTGCGGTGGCGGGGATGATCTGCTCCATTGCCCTATTGCTGATGCCCGAGGGGCAGGATTCTGCATCCGGAGAGGAAAAGACCGTCCTGGGATCGGATCATAAATACCTGGAATCACCGGGCGACTATGAATGGGGCAAGGGAGTCGCACTTCTGGTTCTGGCGGTTGTTTACGCACTTTCCCTCAGGCAGGCAGGATTTCTGCTTTCGACCTCCATGTTTCTCATCATTGGAGGGATCATGCTCGGGGAACGGAAATACTGGATCCTGGTTCCGGTTTCCTGTTTTGCCTCGTTCCTGGTTTGGTACCTGGTGGATGAGGTGTTGACCATCTTCATGCGGCCTTTGCCGATGATTTTCTATCAATGAGGCGCTGATGTGGGATCAGATGCTGCTGGGAATCCAGACAGCTTTCACTCTCCAGAATATGCTCTTTGCCGGATTGGGGTGTTTCATCGGCACCATCATCGGCATGCTTCCAGGGCTCGGACCGATGTCCGTCGTCGCAATCATGATTCCTGTCAGCATTCAGATCGGAGATCCTTCCACCACCCTGATCCTGTTGGCGGGAGTTTATTATGGAGCGATTTTCGGCGGTTCGACTTCCTCGATCCTGATCAATGCCCCGGGAGAAGCCGCGGTGGTGGCTACTTCCTTTGACGGATATCCGATGGCCCGGAAGGGCCAGGCAGGGAAGGCCTTGACGATTGCTGCAATTTCCTCCTTTTCAGGAGGAACGATCGGAGCCATTTTCCTGATGGGTTTCGCTCCGGCACTTGCCAGTTTTGCCATCCTTTTCTGGTCCGCGGAATACTTTGCCCTGATGCTGGTGGGCTTGTCTGCAGTCGCAGCCTTTGCTGGAAAAGGGAAGGTCTTGAAGGCATTGATGATGACCCTGCTGGGCCTGATGCTCTCCACCGTTGGAGAATCCTCCCTGTTCAATGCCCCTCGTTTCACTTTGGGGTTACTCGACCTGCAAAGCGGGATTCATTTTGTTACTTTGGCGATGGGACTTTTTGCCGTTCCGGAAGCATTTTTTCTTGCCCTGGATGTCCTTCGGGGAAAGAAAGGAGGTTCCCAGGAAGCTCGGGAAATTTCCAACCTTCGCATCAACTTCAAGGAAGCCAAAACCATTGCTCCAGTGATCGGCAGGCAGTCGATTCAGGGTTTCCTGATTGGAGTGATGCCGGGAGCCGGAGCAACGATTGCTTCGTTTCTTGGATACGCGGTGGAACGGAACCTGGCCAAGCCCGAAGAACGCAAGGAATTCGGCCAGGGATCGATCAAAGGACTTTCTGCGCCTGAAACCGCGAACAATGCTGCCAGCACCGGATCCTTTGTTCCCTTGTTGACATTGGGGATTCCCGGCTCCGGGACAACTGCGATCCTGCTTGGAGCTTTGATTGCCCTCAACCTCCAGCCCGGTCCGCTCCTGATGCAGGACCGCCCGGAAGTTTTCTGGTCGGTGATCTTTTCGATGTATTTCGGCAACATCATCCTGCTCATTCTCAACCTGCCCCTGGTTCCCTACATTGCGAGACTATTGGCAATTCCGAGGACCTACCTGATTCCCTTTGTTCTTTTCTTTGCCATGGCAGGCGCCTATATCGGTCAGAACAATGCAACCGAGCTGCTGCTGCTGATCGGCTTTGGCGTTTTTGCGATCATCATGCGTTTTGCCGATTACCCGCTGCCTCCGCTGCTGATCGGTTTTGTCCTCGGGCAGTTGTTCGAAGATAATTTCGGCAGGGCGATCCGTAACGCCAACGGCATCCAGTTTCTCTGGGAGCGTCCGATGACGCTGGCTCTGGTGATTGCGACCCTGGCCTTTGTCCTGGTTCCTCTCTACCGCGACTGGCGTTCCAGAAGAAAAAGGCCGTCCCTCGGATGAATTCTGAAGGTGTTTCCCTGATCAGCCTGACCCGAACTCCCGCTCTGAGTTTCCTGGAAGAACCACTGTAAAAGGGGATCAAGCTTCCACCTGATTTCTTTGCTTAGAATACGCGTTTCACTGGTTTCGAGCGTTTTAATCTTCGTGTATCAAACCCAAGTTGCCTCGAAGAACAATTTTTCATGATTTAAAATCCCTTCAGAGTAAGGAATCCTTCATACAGCCCTGAAAGAGTTCAACGGGGAAAGGTCGTGCGAGGTCTGTTATTTATAGGAAAATCGAAATGGGTCAAGAGAAAGTATCAGGGTTTCAGCTGCGCATTTTGGTTCGGTCACAGGTTTGATATTTGAGGAAATCTAGATTTGGAGGAGATCCGCCTTCCATCCCGCCTGCCTTCGCCGCATTTGTCTCGGCAGGCAGGGCTATGAAAAGCGATTCCGTAGTGGTTTAATCCTCTCTGAAACAACGGACAGGGCTCTTGAGCGCGCACGGGGTTACCGGATTTGCACAGGTAAGCAGCATTTATTCACAAAATTACCATCCGGTTACTGACGCCTGGGAATCTGTTCCCATCGCTTCCCACTTGTCATTCTGCACGAAGGGCATCCCTGCCCGAAGTTGCAGAATCCACTGTTTCAAAAAGCGAAGGAAAACCTTCTCCCTGGGGAGAAGGTGCCCGTCAGGGCGGATGAGGGGTGGGGGAAAGTGCTCTACCCCGGCCCTCACCGACCGCCTGCGACGGTCCCCCCTCTCCCGGAGGGCGGGGGTTATTCTTTGGATGATGGATTCTGCGACTCCGCCCTGCGGCTTCGCGCAGAATGACGGCATTGCCGGAGGTATCCAGGTTTCATAAAGGAATGAAGGAAGTCTTCAGTCCTTTACTTGTGAAGCAGTTTCTACTCACCTGACTTTAACTGTTTGTGAGGAACACGATGACAGGGCTGAGAAGTATGTTATCGAATCATTCCCATCATCTTTTGTGCAGGGCTCCGTGCCGCCTTCAAAAGTCCAGCGCGGGAGGGTCGGGATACCAGGAGACTTCAGCGTGTTGGAAGTTCGTATCGTCGAAGACGCAGGATGAGGGAACGGGATCGGTTGGCGTCAGGGGCGGCGCACGTGAGGTTTGCTCCCCGATGTGTTTGAGGATCTTCGCGACCTCATGTGAATCGGTGATGAAGGCGATGATCCGCATCGGCTATCCCATCTTCTCATCTTAAAAAGGATCGGTTTGGTAGATTTGGTCCCAGGATTTGTTTATGGTTGAGAAGCAATGAATACGAAATTCCGTAAATCTCTATCAGGCCATAACCTGGACTACTTTGACGCCCAGGCGGCAGTGGATGCGATCATGCCTGGTGCCTATGCCAAACTTCCCTACACCTCAAAAGTGTTGGCAGAACAGCTGGTACGTCGTTGTGAGCCAGCAACGCTGAATCCTTCCCTAAGTCAGCTCATCGAACGCAAACGTGATCGGGACTTTCCCTGGTACCCGGCTCGCGTCGTATGTCATGACATCCTGGGGCTGACAGCCTTCGTGGACCTGGCCGGTTTACGTGACGCTATCGCCGATCGAGGTGGGGATCCGGCTCGGGTCAACCCTGTGGTGCCTACGCAACTGATTGTGGACCATTCCCTTGCGGTTGAACATGGTGGATTTGATCCACAAGCTTTTGATAAAAACCGCGCCATTGAAGAACGTCGCAACAAAGAACGTTTTCATTTTATCAATTGGTGCAAGAACGCCTTTCTCAACGTCGACGTGATCCCTGCGGGGAATGGCATCATGCACCAGATTAATCTGGAGAAGATGTCCCCGGTAATCCAGATCCGTGATGGAGTGGCCTTCCCTGATACCTGTGTTGGGACTGATTCGCATACGCCCCATGTTGACGCCTTGGGTGTTATCGCCATTGGTGTGGGTGGTTTGGAAGCCGAAAATGTGATGTTGGGCCGTCCCTCGATGATGCGTTTGCCAGACATCATAGGCGTCAAACTCACCGGGAGATGTCCAGCTGGTATTACGGCTACCGATATCGTTTTGGCTATGACCGAATTCCTGCGTGAGCAACGCGTTGTATCTGCATACCTGGAATTCTTTGGTGAGGGTGTCAGACACTTGAGTCTTGGTGATCGTGCAACCATTTCTAACATGACACCTGAATTTGGTGCCTCTGCGGGAATGTTCTACATTGACCGACAAACAATCGACTACTTGAAGTTAACCGGCCGTGAAAGCGCGCAAGTGAAGCTGGTAGAAGACTATGCTAAAAAAATGGGTCTCTGGGCCGATGAAATGGTGGATGCTGAATATGAACGTGTGTTGGAATTCAATCTATCCAGCGTTGTTCGTAACATGGCTGGTCCTTCCAATCCGCATCGACGGTTGCCTACCATGGTCCTGGCAGAGCGTGGTATCGCGGTTGATCTTGATCAGGCACAAGCCCAAGAAGCTGAGGGCAAAATACCAGACGGCGCGGTGATTATTGCTGCCATCACTTCCTGCACGAATACCAGTAATCCCCGCAACGTGATGTGGTGAAACTGTACCTGGAAGAATCCGGTTTATTGCAAGAACTCGAACAGCTGGGTTTCGGCATTGTGGGTTACGCTTGCACAACCTGTAACGGCATGAGCGGGGCTCTTGACCCGAAAATTCAACAGGAAATAATCGACCGGGACCTGTATTCTACGGCAGTATTATCAGGAAATCGCAACTTTGACGGTCGGATTCATCCTTATGCCAAGCAATCCTTTTTGGCTTCACCGCCATTGGTAATAGCCTATGCTATTGCTGGAACCATACGTTTTGATATTGAGCAGGATGTCCTGGGGCAGGACGAGGATGGCAATGATATCCGCCTGATTGATCTCTGGCCAAAGGACGAAGAAATCGATGCCACCGTTGCGAGCAGTGTTAAGCCTGAGCAATTCAACGCAATCTATACTCCTCTGTTCGATCAGGAACAGTCGAAAAAGGCCGAAAGTCCACTCTATGACTGGCAAGAAATGAGTACCTATATCCGTCGTCCGCCCTATTGGGAGGGTGCTTTGGCAGGGGACCGCACCATGAAAGGCATGCGTCCCTTGGCCGTATTGGGTGACAACATCACCACCGATCACCTTTCGCCATCCAATGCCATTTTGGCGTCCAGTGCGGCTGGTGAATATTTGGCAAGCATGGGCTTGCCGGAAGAAGACTTCAACTCCTACGCGACCCACCGTGGTGACCACTTAACCGCACTTCGTGCCACCTTTGCAAACCCGAAGTTATTGAACGAAATGTGCCGTGATGAGTCCGGCGAAGTGATTCAAGGTTCCTTGGCTCGCATTGAGCCGGAAGGCAAGCAAACCCGCATGTGGGAAGCCATCGAAACCTATATGGAACGCAAGCAACCGCTTATCATTGTTGCTGGTGCTGACTATGGTCAAGGATCTTCTCGGGACTGGGCCGCCAAGGGCGTGCGTCTGGCAGGCGTTGAGACGATTTTGGCCGAAGGTTTTGAACGTATTCACCGAACCAACCTGGTCGGAATGGGAATACTGCCCCTTGAATTCAAGAACGGAGACACCCGCGAAAGCTATGCTATTGACGGTACTGAAACCTTTGACGTAGAAGGTGAGATCACCCCCCGTTCAGAAATGACCCTGATGATCCATCGTACCAATGGTGAACGGATTGGAGTCCCGGTGATTTGTCGTCTGGATACCGCCGAAGAAGTTTCCGTATACGCTGCAGGTGGCGTATTGCAACGCTTTACCCAGGACTTCCTGGAGGGCAACGCTTCGTCAAAAAGGAGCGAAACATGAGTTTTGTTCCGCAGCGAAAAGTGCCAGCAACCTATATGCGTGGGGGAACCAGTAAGGGGGTGTTTTTCAAGCTCACCGATTTACCTGAACCCTGTCAGGTTGCCGGTTCGGCGCGAGACAGGCTGTTGTTGCGTGTCATTGGAAGCCCGGATCCCTACGGCAAACACACAGACGGAATGGGAGGCGCAACTTCGAGTACCAGCAAAGCCGTGATTTTATCAAAATCCAGAGTGGCCGATCACGATGTCGACTATCTCTTTGGTCAGGTAGCCATCGACCGTCATTTTGTTGACTGGAGTGGGAACTGCGGAAATTTGACCGCCGCTGTTGGGGGATTTGCGATCAGTCATGGTTTGGTGGATGCCGACCGTGTTCCTGTCAACGGGTTGGCCACGGTCCGTATCTGGCAGGCGAATATAGGTAAGACCATCGTTGCGCAGGTGCCAATGACGAATGGTGAGGTGCAGGAAACCGGTGATTTTGAATTGGATGGAGTGACCTTCCCGGCTGCTGAGGTGCGGCTGGAATTTCATGATCCCGCCGAGGGTGATGGGGCGATGTTCCCCACCGGGAATCTGGTGGATGACCTGGAAGTACCGGGTATCGGCACCTTTAAGGCCAGCATGATCAATGCCGGTATTCCTACCATCTTCCTTAATGCTGAAGAAATCGGCTATGAGGGCACCGAATTGCAGGAAGCGATTAATGGTGATCCAGTGGCTTTAGAACGTTTTGAAACCATCCGTGCCCATGGTGCCCTGAAGATGGGTTTGATCCAGAACCTGGGCGAAGCCGTCAGCCGTCAACACACACCGAAGGTGGCTTTTGTATCCCCCGCGAAGGAATACAAATCTTCAAGCGGCAGGCAGGTTGCCAAAGATGATATTGATTTATGTGTTCGTGCTGTATCCATGGGCAAGTTACACCACGCCATGATGGGTACTGCTGCGGTAGCCATCGCTTCGGCGGTTGGTGCAGAGGTCAGCATGGAAAACGACCGGTGGGTCGTCAGGAAAGTGATGATGAGCCGCAGTGCTCGGGTATTGATGGAGGGTTTGGTACGTGTCCCTGGAGATAGTTTTTAATAAGGCATTCTCAACGCCCGTTCCTTATGAGATGAGACCCAATGGCAGAGGTTTATACTTGTAACTCTGACTGAGCCACAGGTTTTCTCTTTCCACTCAGTCACTTCAAAAATCGATATCGATGTGTTTTTGGGAATCCTTGAGAAAACGACATGGATTTCGGCCAGCAGAAGGTTTCCCAGATTTATCTTTTTATGGAAAGAAATAAGGTGGGAACAGGATTCCGATTTCCGGAGTTTTCAAAACCTGGAACGGAATGCCCGCCATTGATCTCCAAGCTGCATTTTCCGATAGACGGATTCCACTGCATAGGGCCCGAGAGGTCCGCCATTCCAGGGAAAGCCATAGGCGTTGAAAAGATTCCAGCGTTCGGACTCGCTGCAGATCGCTTCGGCAACCAGTCTTCCTCCGATGGGCGCTGTGTTGGCGCCATGCCCTCCAAAACTCGTACAGGCCCATAATCCTTCATCCAACGGGCCGATTTCGGGCATCAGATGCCTGGCGTAACCCATCAGTCCGGACCAGGAATATTCAACCGGGATTTCTCCCTGATGATCAGCAAGCTGCGGATAAACACCTGCCAGATCCTGACTCATCTTACGGGCGATATGTTGCGGATGAAGCTCTCCGAAGGCGGTGATGTCTCCTCCCCAGAGCAGGCGGTCGCCATCAACGATTCGATAATAATTTCCTGCCCGGCGTTCATCCGACACCCCATCGGAAGTTCCGATGCATTGCTTCAGGGGTTCTCCCATCGGCGGGGTGACGATGATGTAGGTCGTAATCGGCAGAAAAGCCCGTCTCAATTTCCTGAATTCCTTTCCCCCGTATCCCCCGCAGCAAAAAACGAGGTTCCTGCATCGTACCGATCCCTGACCGGTTTTGAGAACCCAGTCAGTTCCAGTTTTATGGAATGCCGTCATCGATGAGTTTTCATAAACCGGAACTCCTGCAGATTTCAGAATTTCTGCGAGGATCAGACAGAGCTCGAGGGCATCAAAATGGAAAGCCCTGGGATCTCGAAGTGCCTGGTAATATTTTTCGGTATCCAAGACGTTTCGCACCGCATCGGTTTCCATGTAATCGAGTTCGTATCGATAAACTTGGGCCATCCTTTCAAGATCTTTTTGAAGCCCATGCGGATTGTTGTAGGTCGATGGATGGAGGATGCCCGGGGTCATTGGGGCTTTTGCCGATTCAAGAACCTCCCGGACCATCTGAAAGCCTTCCAAGGAAAGATTGAAAAACGTCTTTGCCTTTTCCAATCCCACACGGTTTTCGATTTTTTCACCCTCACAGGCCCATCCCGGTCCGCAGAAACCACCGTGTCTCCCTGAGGCGCCCAGTCCGACCCTGCGGGCTTCGATAACGACTGCCTCTCGTTTACGCTCTGCGAGTTCCCTGGCCAGATAAAGCCCCGCCAGTCCGGCCCCGACGATGCAGGTCTCGGTCTCGACCTCTCTGTTCAGGGTTTCCCCTGAAGGGGGGCGATCCGCCCGGGATTCATACCAGGTGGAGTCGGTTTCAAAAGCAAGAGGGGAAGCCATTGCAGGGACTAAAACCAAAAGGATTTTTATTTCGTGAGGGAGGAATTCAGGAAAGTTCCTGAAAAATCAGCATAACTTCTTGGGCCTGCTATGATTGTTTCAGAATTCCATCAAATCTCATGTTTTTTCTCTCTCCAAATCCCAAGTTTCTGTTGACTGCCCTGGTCTGAAAAGGAAAACAGGGTTGAATCGGCTTCGGCTTGATGGGTGTATCGATACCACCCGGGAATGACAAAATGGTCCTTGGGCTGCCAAGAGATTTCAATCTGATCCTTGCCTTCGCCCACCATGGTTTTTCCAGATCCTCGGATCACTGAAAAAACCTGGTGCTCGGTTGTCTGGTAAGGACGGCTAATGAACTTTTTCTGCATTCCATGAAGAAACGCGGAGAGGGTCGGCATCACCGGGCCGCCATTCATTGGGTTCTGATATTCCATTTTGTAGCCGTGCCAGGGATTCGGTTCCCTGGATTGGATCAATTTTTCAAGAGCTTGATTCGTTTCGTTGAAGGGATAGGTGAATAATGGGGAAAAGGGTTTTTCCGGAAGGTCATCCACTGCCCGCACATTTGCTCCAAATCGTGCCTGGTTGGTTCCGGGCGGAAGGGTGGTTTCAAAAACATCCGCATCGTATCCCTCACCGAAAGTTGATCCGAAGAATTGGACTTGAGGAATATCAAGCCCGTCAAGCCAGACCATTGGATCACTGCCTTCGTGTCCATGATCATGCCAGGACCAGGAAGGCGTCAGGATCAGATCTCCGGGATTCATGTAGGCCCTTTCACCATCCACAGCCGTGTAGGCCCCTTCTCCCTCGACGATGAATCTCAAGGCAGACTGGGTATGGCGATGGGCAGGTGCGATTTCTCCCGGAAGGATCAACTGCAGGCCGGCATACAGGGAATCCGCAGTTTTGGCTTCCCCCCGAAGATTGGGATTTTCAAGAATCAGGACCCTCCGCTCGGCTTCCTTGGCGCTGATGATTTCTCCGGATTCCAGTAAAAAAGGGCGTACCTCCCGGTACCTCCATAGATGCGGAACAGCCCGGGTGATCGGTTGCCGCGCCAACAGCTTGTGGATGACTTCCCAAAGAGGAGCCAGTTCATGACCGTCGATTCGCTGATAGAATTCTTCAAGTTCAGGACGAGAGGGGTTTTGAGTCATAGTTCGATTTTTGAAGTTCCTCAGGATTGAAACTGCTCTTTAAAGGCAATTTCAGAAAGTTCCTTACGATCGTTGGCAAAATTGTTTTTTACCATTCTCGGATGAATGTCTTCATCCGTCCCCCGATAACCAACGGCGATGGCACATATTGCAGTGAACCGGTCTTTTGGAACTCCAGCAACTTCGTAGGCAGCTTCCAAATCGATTCCTCCCATGGCTCTTGAATTGAGTCCCATCCGATTCGCCTGTAAAGCCAAAGACATCCATGCTGCACCGGTATCAAACATTCCTGTTCGGATATTGTTCCCTTCTTCATTTTTCGTTTCTGCAAAAACAAGAATCAGCATCGGAGCCTTAGGGGCCCACATCGCATTACTATCATAGAGGACGCTGTTGAACTTTTTTCGATTTTCTCCATCCGTCGCATAAACAAATCTCCAGGGTTGTCGGTTGCCGGACGAAGGGGCCCAATGGGCGGCTTCAAAAAGTTGATTAATTTGTTCCTGATCTATTTTTTTGGGTGAAAACGATCTGGATGACCAACGATCCAGGAACATTTCTTCAACACCGTATTGAGAAACACGATTATTTTTTTCTGACATTTTCAAGAAAGTGGATTGTAGGAATACAGGAGCCCTTCCCCATCGGTTTCAATATGAACTCATCGTATTTCAATTCAATGGTCATCGATGTTTAATCCTTTATCGGCAGTCTGTTGAATCGCTTCGGGATTGAATCCACGAACAGTAATACTGCTTTCGAAAGCGAATCAGGGCTTTGATCAGCTTGCAGGCATTATCAGAACCTTAATGATTCAGATAATAAAGGATTCAGATGAAAATTTCTGGAAGAATTGGAGAGAAGTGGATCTAAGGAAGGATGAACCGGGGTGGTCCATGCCACCCCTGAACCGATTCAGATGATTTTTATTGTTCCTCTCATCAAGGCCCAGTGACCGGGAAAGCTGCAAAAAAAGACATAACTCTTGGTTTTGTCCAATTTCGACATATCCATTTCCAGTTCGGTGGTGTCTCCGCCACCCACCATGGCTGAGATAAAAATGATGTCTTCAGATTCTGGAAGGTAACCTTTTTCGACTCCTATAGAGAAATTGATCTGTTGAGTGATTTTACTCAGATTTTTTTCTTCTACAATCACAACATTATGACCCATCGCATTGATGGGTAATTTGCCAGCATGCTTGAGGCTGATCTTTGTTTTCTCACATGATGTATCTAAAGTGATCTCGGCAACATCGTATTTCATCATGTCTGATCCTTCGATCTTGATTTCGCAATTGCTTGCGAAAACACTCGTAGCAAGGATCGATGCACATACCATGGTAAAAAATGTTTTCATAATAATCCTGAGGATTGAGGTTGAATTGATATCAATAATTACGAGGTGATGGCAGGTTCAGATGTCCTGCTTCGGACTTAATTTGAAGGCAGAAATTCCCTGCTGATTGACGGGAGATCTCAGCAAAGATGGGAGGTGGGGTTTTTCCGGTTGGTTCTCTCAGGATTTGAAGTTACTTTTTGATTTTTCTTTGTGAAACTTAAATAGAGTTAGCAATCTTCGAACTTTAACAATGAAGGAAATATGAAAATTTCAGCAAGACAAGCACTTGAAGCATTCCAGGAATCTTTTGTTAAACAAACATCAGCACCAATTGCAGAATTGATATCCGACGATTTTGTATTCATCGGCAGTAATAACGAAACTCAAACCAAAGATGAAATGCTGGAATGGGTTGCAAGTTTTGAAGGCAGAATAGGAGATTTTGTGACGTTATATGAAAACGATGAGGTGCTGGTAGGAACCCATAGCGTCTCGGCGTATGGCGAGGAATCCGAATCAAAAGTCATGTTTTTTGCGACTGTGAAAGGGTACGGCAAGATTTCTTCGTGGCAGATCAATCGTTCCTTTCAGTAATCAAAACCAAGATCTATCAATACTCCTCATTACCCCAGGTCTTGCGGTATATGCTGTATTGTCCATATCAGAATCCAAGGAAAATGCATTCCTATGAAATTAAATGAAATAGAAGTGATTTTATTTGATTTAGGAAATGTGGTGATCGAAATTGATTTTTCAAGGGTCATCTCGGAATGGCAAAAATTTTCTGGAAAAAACAATATTGAAGTAACGAAAGATTCAATACTTGGTCGCACAAATGAAAAATATGAAAGAGGTGAAATTTCTACTGCTCAATTTATTGAGTCTTTAAAAAAAGAATTGGATTTAGATATCACCGATGAAGAGGTTCTTGAGGGATGGAATAAAATATTCGTTGGTGAAAATTTAGGGATTAGACAAAATATTGATCGTTTGGTTTCAAAGTATCCTTTGTACATATTTTCCAACACCTCGGTCTCTCATGCCGAATTTTGGAGAAATGAATACTCTGAACTTCTGAAACATTTCCAAAAGATTTTCACATCTTTTGAATTGGGTATGAGAAAACCGGAAAAAGAATCTTTTCTGGAAGTGTGTTCTCAAATGGAAGTACTTCCAGAAAAAATATTATTCTTTGATGATACCGAGGAAAATATCGTTGCTGCCAATGATCTTGGAATGCATGCTGTGAAAGTTGACAGCATTCAGGATATCAGCGAAACAATTGATAAACTTTGTTAAATCATTGAACTCATTTTTTCTTGGGAAACATTTAGGACCTCCTTCCGCTCTTAATGATCTAAAAATAACAATCTGATCATCCAGCCAGTTTCCAAAAAGTTCTTTGGTTTCCCAAAAGATGTCTGGTGATTGGAGAGACTCATCGCGCCTGCTTTTCCAAACCATATTTTTAACATCATTGGTCCCTGGCTTCTTGTTTTAGGAGCTTTTGTTTACGTTCAATACCCCACTTGTACCCTGCGAGGTCTCCTGACCCACGAATCACCCGGTGACATGGAACCAGAACTGCCAAACGATTGGAGGCACAGGCTCTGGCCACGGCACGTGCTGCTTTGGAGTGTCCGAGGGAATGGGAAAGCTGGGCATAACTTACGGTTTCACCGGGAGGAATTTCCATCAGTGCCAGCCAGACTTTTTCCTGAAATACCGTTCCGCGGATATCCAAAGGAATCCATGGGAAATACCGTTCCTTGGATATCCAAAGGAATCCATGAGGGTCCGATTTTCCGGAAGGGGTAATTCCCAGAAAGGCGATGAACCCTCCAGTTTCGTCCCACTGGAAATCACAACGAACCGTGTTATGGAATTTTTGTGGGTAGTTGATTTAAGTAGGGAGTGACATCTTTTTCATTAAAGACATGCCAGGTAAACCCTAAAACCTGCTTTGGGTGTTCTTTGTCGTCAAGACTTCCTTCCCAAACCTCAGTACTTTTAGGATGTTTTTTTAGAAAAAGAATGTGGTGGTGTATTTCTTCATCCATGAAAAACCATTCTTCCCAAGGGACTGTGTCAGCTATTTTAATATCAGGGACAGCATTGATCACTGGCCCCACTTGTGAATTTTGAATCACGCTCCATTGATGATCAGAATAGAATTCTGAAGTTTTGGAAGAAGTGAAAATTTTGTGATTTATCCCTAACTCTTTTGCAGCATGAATTATTTCTTCCATGAATGATCCTTTGATTGAGATTGATCAAAACCAATATTTACAAAATCATGGATCTGAGGTCAATGGACTGATGAAATTTAAAACCAGATGAGTTTTCTGTTTTTTTCTTTATTTCAGAAGGACTTGGAACTGTTTGATGAGAATTATGGTTATGAGATGGCTTGACGTTGGCTCTATTCCAAAACAAAGGCGGAGGATTTTTGCCTTGGACGGATCATTCTCAGGTAGTACCGTCTTTTCCAATATTTATTTTATCTTTCACTAACTTCCCCAAGGAAAACAATGCTGAACACAATGGTAATCATAAAAATGAATAACTGTACTTATGACGAGTGGAAAAAGGCATTCGACGCCGATTCTGCCAGTGATGCCGAATTCATGAGAGATGTGATTGTAGGCAAGGTGGATGACCATACCGCCATTTGTAGTATGGATGTCTTTGACCCTGAAAAAATGCAGGCAATGTTTGAAGATCCAGAGATGAAAAAAATTGAGGAAGAAATGGGACTTGTGCATGAAGTCTATCAACTTCAACCAATGCAAGGATGAGTCGGATGGAACAAAAAATTTAGATGATACAAATATCCCTTAACATCACACCAAAATGAAACCATGATACAGATACAAAGTGCAAAGCTAGTTGAAGGAACAGACTATGATTCCTGGGTTCAAGTTTTTGAATCCCAAGAGGCAATTAAAATGAGAGCGGATGCCGGGCTAAAAATCTTAGCTTATGGGTGGAATGCTGAAAAAGAAAGAGTGTTTACTGTTGCTGAAATGGACGATCCACAAACTGTCCAAAAGATGATGCAAACTCCTGAAGCAGCAGCAATCATGGCAAAAGCAGGTACTGATAAATCGTCTATGGAGATGATTCCCTTGCCGAATGGTAAGCCAGGGATTTGAATTTCATGAAAAAATAATAAATTTGGAGGTTTAAATATAAAATTCTGTTTTCAGAAAATTACAGTAAATGAAGATTTTCTGGACTGCTTGGGAGATTTTGTATGCGTTCTGAAAATCTTATTGGGGAAGGTTCCTAAACTCCCGATCTCCCTTTTAGACCTTGCGGGAGCATCACATTTTATAAACCTCAACGATATTCAAAAAAAGAACTAAAGTCTGAGGGAGGGTGCGGACTTAGGGGACTCTTCCCGCATCGTATGGAAACTGGAAGTACTAAACTAAGTTTAACTTTTTTTTAAATTCCAATCAGGCCCGGATAACCTGACGGATGTCCTCGTCGGCCATTTCCCTTCCGAGGTAGGCTTCGATCACTGCATGGTCATTCTTGACTTCTTCGGGTGATCCTTCGGCAATTTTTTGGCCGTGGTCCAGAACGGTGATCCGTTCACAGGTATTCATCACCACCTTGAGGATGTGTTCCACCACCACCACCGTCAGTTTGTATTTTTCCTTGAGGGAGAGAATGGTGTGCATCAGGTGATCGACATTGACCGGGGAAAGTCCGGCACCGGGTTCATCAAGCAAAAGCAGTTTGGGTTTCATCGCGATGGCTCTCCCCAATGAAAGAAGCCTGCGCTGGCCTCCGGAGAGTTCCCCTGCAGGGAGGTTGGCATAACTGGCGAGACCAAGAAACTGGAGCATTTCAATCATCTCATCCTGGATTTTTTCATCTGCTTCCCGGACTTTGGAACCCTGAAGAATCGGGGAGAGAAATCCGTAAGGAGTGTGGCAGTGATAGCCGACCATTACGTTTTCCAGCACCGTCATTTCCAGAAAAAGCCGAAGCAGTTGGAAGGTTCTTGAAATACCGAGTTCAGTAATTTTGTGGGGAGGGAGTTGGCTGATCTCATGGTTGTCAAAGAGGACGGAACTTCCGGAATCAGGACGATAGACCCCGCTGATCACATTGAAAAAAGTGGATTTTCCGGATCCGTTCGGTCCGATCAGACCATGAATGGAACCTTCTTCGATGTGAACATCGACATCCTGAAGTGCCTGCACCCCGCCGAAACTTTTGCTCAAACCTTTGGTTTCAAGCAGAGCCACGGGACTCCTCTTGATTTTCGATGAACTTGCGTTTGATCATCGCCTGTTTCACCACACCACCGATGCCATGGGGCATGAAAACGACCATGACCACCATGATGATGCCGAAGATCAGGGGTTGGTAAAAATAATAATCCTTGGTCTGGTCATAGATCACGGTTACCACGATGGCACCGATCACACCTCCCCATATGTTTCCGATCCCCCCCAGAACGACCATGAGCAGGAGGGTCACCATTTCGATGATGGTGAAATTGTTGTGATGGAGGTATCCCGGTGGCATATGGGCAAACAATGCTCCTGCGAGTCCCGCATAGAGGGCGCTGATGACGAAGGCCAATAATTTATAGAACGGCACATTGATTCCTGCCACCGAAGCGGCAATCGCATCCTCACGGATTGCCTGAAACGCTCTCCCCGTCGAAGAACGCAAGATTGCAAAGGAGAGGTAGATGCCGATGATCGCGCAGGTCATCACCAGGTAATAATAACTTTCGAAACTGTTGAAAATGAATTCTCCGATTTTGGGCTCGGGAATCATCATGATCCCTGTGCTCGACCCGAAGGCGGGAGTGACGGCAATCATGATCCGCACTGATTCTCCCAAACCGAGGGTGGCCAGGGCAAGATAGGCACCTTCAAGCCTGACCGAAGGCAGTCCTACGATGATTCCGGCGAGTCCGGTGATCAGGATGGCAATCGGGGCACTGACCCAGAAGGGCAGTTGGTAATTGATGGCCAGCAAAGCGGAGGTGACGGCTCCAATCGCGTAAAGCCCGATGTGGCCCACGGTGACCTGGCCGCAGAATCCCTTGACGATGTTCAGACCGACCGAAAGCAGGATGAAGAGACAGGCCCGATTGGCAAGATCCACATAGTATTCGCTGATGCCAAACTTCAACAGAAACGGGAGTGGAAGCAGCAGAAGATACGCTAGGATCCAGGGAAGCAGGCGATGGATTCTTGAAAGACCTGTGAAAAAGGCCTCAACGCCTGTAAAAAATCCGATCATGGAATAGAAATTTTTGGAAATACCGAAACACCCCCGGGAAGCCTTGACCTCCCGGAGGTTGAATCATCAGAGACCGAAATCAATCGGCATGGTTACACGTGCCAGGATCTCTGTTTCATATTGCTCTCCACCCTTGGTGTAGGCAATCAGGACAGGAGTCTTGTTTCCGTCCCTGCAGACTGGTGAGGGATCAGAACAGAAACTGATCGGACCGGAGGCCAGACCCTGGTAATTGCGGATTCCTGCAATTGCATCACGGATGGCAGCACGATCCGCCTTGAGGGAACTGCTGGTCAAGGAAACCTTGGCATTGTTCAACGCGATTTCAACGATTCGAATCAGGTCGTACGCCTGGGAGAAATCATGATCCGGGGCATGGATTCCATACCTTTTGCGAACCATTTCGTTGAAAAGCCGTGCCACCGGGCGTGTGTCGGCGTCAGAGTAGGCAGCCGCGTAGAAAACGCCTTTGACGGCATCACCGGCAATTTTCGGTACGGGTGCGTTGGATGCTGAAGATGAACCGATGCGTCGAACATCAGGTCCGATGCCTGCTTCATAAGACTGGACCAGGGCTCTTGCCATGGTTTCAGCAAGGGCGGCGACCATGATTCCATCCACACCTGCGGATTTGATCTTCTGCATGTGAGTCCGGAAGTCGACTTCCTTTTCCTGAACCTGAGCAACATAGACCGGCTCAGCACCATGCTGCATGCGCATCTGCTTCTGCATTGCATCACAGTCGTTTTGTGATGCGGCATCGGCGGCACAGATGTAGGCGATCTTCATGCCGATGTTTTCACCGACATATTTAGCGTTCACCCCCGCGTAATAACGGCCTGAAACCGGAACACGGAATACCCAGGCGCTTCCCTTTTGGGTGATTTTCCCATTCGTGGAATGCGGGATGATCTGTGGAACTTCCGCTTTGGCCGTCACATCCACGATGGGAAGGGACACGGAAGAACAGGTTGATCCGATCAAGAGGTGAATCTTGTTCTGGAAAATCAGTTTGTTTGCGTTCGCGACACCTTTGTCGGATTTGCACTCATCATTCATGAGAGTGGCTTTGATTTGATTGCCGTTGATTCCACCGGCCTGGTTGATCAGGTCGATTTCGTCCATCACCATCTGACCATACTTCTGGCCGTTTTCACTGACCATCCGCATGGTGATGCCGATGCGGATTTCTCCTGCCAGCGCTGAAGCCGCTGAAAGGATCATGCCCGCCAGGACAAAGATCGAAATGATTTTATTACCTTTCTTCATTTGCTCGCTCCTTAGAAAAAGGTTTTGCACATTTGTGCGATTAAGGCACGAAGTGGTTCATGCCTTGACTTTCGCCTCGATCCCGAAGAGACCCGAAGGACGGATCATCAAAACCAGGATCAGAAGCAAAAAGGCGTATATATCTTTATGACTTGGAGAGATGTAGGCCGCTCCAAGATTTTCAAAAATGCCCACCAGGATTCCTCCCAGCAGCGCTCCGGGGAGACTGCCGAATCCTCCAACAACTGCCGCGGCGAAGGCTTTCATCAGCATCAGATAACCCATCTCCACCTGGACCGACTGCATTGGCCCGATCAGGACACCTGCGGCGGCTGCCAGTGCGCAGGCCAGTCCGAAAATAAGAGAGATGAAAACCGGGACGTTGATGCCCATCAGGTAAGCGATGTCCTTATTCTGCGCTACGGCTCTGACTGCCAGTCCGATTTTGGTGTATTTGAGGAAGAAATGAAGCAGTCCCATCAACGCAAAAGAAACCACAGCGGTGAGCAGATAACTCTGAGGAATGTAAATATCTGCAATTTGAAGCGGCATTCCAAGGTCGATGGAAAAGGGTTCCGCATCAGCACCCCAGATCAGGAACGCAACATTCATCAGCGCCACCGACATTCCGAAACCGCAGATGATCATACCCATCCCTGCGACCGTGTAACCGCCTCCAGAACGCGTTAACCGTCGGTAGAACACCCTTTCGATCAGCATTCCCATCAAGCCTGCCAGAATCATCGCACCGATCAGCGCTGCAGGATAAGGAATGCTCATGTCCTTGGCCAGTACCAGCCCAAAAAATGCACCGAACATGTAAATTTCACCATGGGCAAAATGCACGATGTCCAGACCTGAATAAATCAGCGAGATCCCCAGGGCTACCATTCCGTAGACCACCCCGATGGTGACCCCGAAAATGATAAATGCAAAAAGAGAATTAAAATCGAATTCCATGTTTTAGTCCTTTTCGGTCATGCAGAAAGTTCCCTGCTGGTGTCTGCCACGGTTCCTCCCAAAAAGGATTCACGCACCGAGGAATCATGAATCAGATTGTCCGATTTTCCTTCGAGCATGATCACTCCGTCCCGGATGATGTATCCGTATTCTGCGAGGAGCAGCGCCATTCGGACATTTTGTTCGACGATCAGGATGGTAACTCCGGTTTGACTGATCTTATAAATGTTGGAAAAGATTTCGAGAACAACCTTGGGAGCCAGTGCTGCACTCGGTTCATCCAGCATCAGCATCTTTGGATTCGCCATCAGCCCCCTGCCGATAACCAGCATCTGCACTTCCCCGCCGCTCAGGGTTCCGGAAAGGGTCTTGCGGCGTGTTTTCAGAATCGGGAAGAATTCGTATATTTTTTCCAAATCCTGCTGGACGCCATGGCGGTCATTACGGACATAGGATCCTACCATGAGGTTTTCCTCTACCGTCATTGCCGGATAAGACTCTTTGGATTGTGTTACCTGTACCAGACCGGCTTTGACGATTTCATGGGGTTTTTTCTTATCCAGGATTTGACCGTCGAATTCGATGGAGCCCTCCATCAGCGGGAGCAGCCCCGAGATGGTTTTGAGGAGGGTCGATTTTCCGGTGCCGTTTCCACCGAGCAGGGCAATGATTTTTCCTTTGGGAACGGATAAATTGATTCCACGCAGGATTTTTAATTTTCCATATCCTGCATGAACATTTTTGATTTCAAGCACTCGTCAACCGTTCCTGTAAAAACTGTTTTTTCCCCGAAATCTGGAATCTCAGATTTAATTCAATAAAGTCCGCCACTTTAGCAATCGGAAATTCTGTTGTCAAAGATTTGGCAAAGATTTAACAATGCTTTGCAGGACAACTTCGGGCTCCTGTTTCCACCAGTTGAATTCGGAAAGAATTTCGACTTCCACGGAACCCTGAAATCCGGCTTTTTCCATCCAACTCCGAATCAGCCTATTATCGATGATTCCATCTCCGGGCATCCCGCGGTCAAGGCGCACATCCCGGGTTTCGTGCAGCCAGTCTGAGACATGAAAATTAAACAGTCTCTGGCCTGAGCGTTCGATTTGTTCTTCCAGCGAAGAATCCCACCACAGTGCATAACTGTCGACAGCGATCCCCAGGGTTTCATTGGCATCCAGGCTATCCAGGATTTCGTTTGCTTCTGAGAGGGTTGAAATGACCGAACGGTGTCCGCATACCATCGGGTGGAGTGGTTCGAGGGCCAATCTGACCCCGGTTGCTTTGGCCAATGGAATCAGGAGCGACAGTTCTTCCTGAACCCTCAGCCTTTGTTCTTTCAGGTCCCGACTGCCGGAAGGCAATCCGCCGGTGATGACCACCACGCTTTCAACACCCAACTCTGCAGCATTTTCCAGGAACTTTTGGTGGGCACTCAGTCGTCCATTCGGATCGGGATAGGCATCCTCATCCAGCAAAACCAGAGGACACATCGAAATGGCTTTGACCCCGGAATCAATAAGATTCTGTTTTGCAGATTTCAGTTCGGTCTCATCCAACAGGGGGTTCCAGACGGCGGTTTTGAAAACGCCGTTCCTCGCCATGCATTCAAGAGATTCTCGGAAACTGCTTTTTTTCCAGATGCAGACCTGATGGACACAAAGTTCCTCGAGGGTGAGGTTTTCCATCAGTAGGTGGCTCTTCCTCCGGTGAGGTCGAAGATCTGTCCGGTGGTGAAGGAGCAGCGCGGGCTGACCACCCAGGCGGCCATGTCCGCGATTTCCTCAGTGGTACAGAAACGTCCCATCGGGATTCTGGATTTCTTTTCCTGAATGTAGCTTTCGCTCATTTCTTCAAAAAGTTCCGTTTCCGTGATTGCGGGAGCGAGACAGTTGACGGTGATCTTGGAAGGCAACAGTTCCCTGGCCAGGCCTTTGGCGTACCCGATCACACCAGCTTTGGCCGCGCCATAGGGTGAGGCCCCGGGGTTGCCCTCCTTGCCTGCAACCGATGCGACAATCAGCAATCTTCCATAATCCTGATCCCTGAAGTGATTCAAAAAAGCACGGCTGGTGAGAAAAACCCCGGTCAGGTCCACGGAAATCACCTTGTCCCACTCTTCCAGGGAATATTCCCAGACCGGTTTGGTCGGGCCGTTGACTCCTGCGTTGGCAACCAGTCCATGGATGACTCCAAAGTGGCTGAGGGTTGCTTCTGCGGCATCATTGACACTTTTTTCATCAGACACATCGACCCGCAACCGATGACGGAATAGGGACTCTCTGGACATGGCATCCTGATTCAAATCCCATCCGGAAACCGAGGCGCCAAGTTCCGTGAGCCGGCGGCTGATGGCCAGTCCGATTCCCCGGGCGGCCCCGGTGACTACAAAATTTTGCCCTTCGAGTTCAAAGTCCATCATTCAATTCAGGAATGTTATTGAATCCAAACTGGAATTTTTTGATAGACTTCAGGATAACTTTTCAAGTCTTTTTGTGCTCTCACGAATGAGAAGTTCCCCCTGAATGAATTCATCCTCTAATTTTTCTTTAGGATTTTTTATTTGCTGAAGAAGTTTTTTGACAGCCTGAATGCCGATTTTTTTATAAGGTTGATGATAGGTGGTTAGAGATGGTATGGAAAATTCAGAAAGTGGTATGTCATCAAATCCTACAACGGAGACATCTTTGGGTACTCGGAAGCCGCTTCGATACAACATGGAGTTGAACCCATATGCAACCTCATCACAGGAGCAAAAAACTGCTGATGGTCGATCAGTAAGTGAGATCCATTCTCGGGCCGCTGAAACTACAGATTCAATATTATATTCAGTTTTGTAAATCCAGTGAGATTTTATGCCAAGTTCATTTACTCCATCCCGGTAACCATTTAATCGATCTAAGGCAGACGATATACGATCTGATGGTCCACTTACATGTCCAATTCGCTCGTGTCCCATCCCATGTAAGAATTTGACTATGATTTTGGCTGCTTGATATCCATCTACTGCGACTGTAGGTATGTCTGTCTTATCAATCCGCTCATTCACCGCGACCACTGGAGGAGTAAAAGAATCTTCCACCAACTCATTCAATGACGGGAATCTTCCACTGAATATCAATACTCCATCGGCTTTTTTACTTTTCACATAATTGAATAATTGTTTTTCCTTTTCAAAATCATCTCCTGTGTTGGCAACCAGAATGTTGTAGTCGGATTTTGAGGCTTCTGATTCAAGACCGCTCAAAACCAATGAGAAAAACTGGCTTGAAGCAGCCGGAACCATGACAAGGATTGCCCCAGCTTTATTTTTCCTTAGACTTCTTGCCGCCTCATTAACAACATACCCCGTTTTCTCAATTGCCTCCTGAACGCGTTGCTTCGTTTTACCTTTAAGCACCTCAGGATTTGAGATGGCCCTGCTTACTGTTGCTGTTGAAACTCCTGCAAATTTTGCGACATCAGCTAGAGTCGGAGGTTTGACAGTTTTTTTTTGCTTTCTCGATCCTTTTAGGGGCATCAGTCCAAATATGGGAGATTTTGAATATAAACTTTGATTTGGTGGAGTTCCAACAATCAAGTTTGATTTTTTGAAATCGATTACATATGATCACCAAAAATAAATCAACAGACCAGTTTCACACACATGAGTAACTTCAAAATTTCATTGCCATCCTCTTCGAAAATCCTTGATTCTGAGTTCACCTTAGGGGTTGCGACCTCCTCTTTTCAAATAGAGGGAGCTGTATCAGAAGATGGAAGAATCCCCTCAATCTGGGATACATTCTGTGAACAACCGAATAAGGTCAAAAATGGAGACACAGGAAATCCAGCATGTGAACACTACAAAAGGTGGGAGGAAGACCTCGATTTAGTAAAAGAAATGGGGTTTGAGGCATATAGGCTTTCGATTGCTTGGCCTCGAGTTATGGATGAAAAAGGGCAGGCCAATCAAAAGGGGTTGGATTTTTATAAAAAGCTTTTAGACCGTCTTCAAAAATTGGAGATCAAATCCTATGTCACGCTTTATCACTGGGACTTGCCCCAATATCTGGAGGATAGAGGAGGTTGGCTGAATAGAGATTTGGCCTTTAGATTTCAGGACTATGCCGATCTTGTTAGTAGAGCCTTAGGTGACTCGGTTTATAGTTTCTCTACGTTAAATGAGCCTTGGTGTTCGGCGTTTCTAGGATATGGATATGGGGTCCATGCTCCCGGTCACTCCAATATACGATACGCAAAACAATCAGGACACCATCTTCTGCTTGCTCATGGATTAGCAATGCAGGTTTTGAGTACGAATGTTCCAAACTGTCAAAACGGAATTGTCCTGAATATGGGGCCTATGAGTCCAAAGACCCATCGATATGATGACTACATTGCTTCAAAAATTGCTGAAGCAGGAGGAAACCATTGGTTCCTTGAACCAATCCTCGAGGGAAATTATCCGCATATCGTTAATCGTTTTGAACCCAATGTGGAACCTCTTGTTCTTGAGCATGATTTGAAAATAATCTCACACCCTGTGGATTATATTGGTATTAATTACTACACCAGAAACATTGGTAGTTACAGCAAGGACAAATTTTTGGAGTTGAGCCAAAACCCTGATGCTGAAAAAACGGATATGGAC
>LNZD02000035.1 GCA_001469005.2 SAR324 cluster bacterium lautmerah10 | reverse complement strand
TCCCTCCTCAAAAAATTTCTCCAACAAGGTGTCATCAGACTCCGCAACGTTTTCCATCAACTGCTGGTGCAATTCTTCCACACGATCCTGCCAGTCTGCCGGCAGGTCTTCCGTGCTGAACTGACCGATTCCTCCCAAGTCATAACGGTGAAGTTTTCGGCCCATGACTTCGACCAACTGATCAAAACCCGGACCGGGGTTGACCGGTAAAGTCATCGGGAAAAAACGTTTTCCGAATTGATTGCTGAGATCCTCGACGATTTGATCAAATTTGACGTATTCCGCATCAAGCACATTCACCGCCACCAGGGTCGGCATTTTCATATCGCAGACTTTTTCCCACATCTGCTCCGTACCGAGTTCGATCCCATGGGCACCGTGGACGGTCAGGATCGCAGAATCGGCAACCCTCAGAGCCGAAAGCGCTTCTCCAACAAAATCCGCATAGCCGGGAGAATCCAGGATATTCAACTTACAGGACTTCCATTCGGCATACATCGAGGTGGTGTGAATCGAGATCTGCCGCTGTTGTTCATCTTCATGATAATCCGAAACCGTGCTTCCCTGCTCGACGCTTCCGATTCGGGTGATTGCCCCGCTGCAGGCAAGCATCGATTCGGCAAGGATGGTTTTGCCCGCAGATCCATGACCGATGAGGGCCAAGTTGCGGATGTTTGAGGCTTCGTACTCTTTCATGCGAATCTTTCAGGCACAACGGTTTCAGTCTGCTTCAAAACTGCAGCAACCCGTTGACAGCCAAATTTTTTGAAGGGTGAAAAAAGCAGGAGATTTTCAGCAGACAAACGATGAGGATTCTGATTGGGCGTACCTGAAAGTGATCTCATTCTAAGCCCAGGAAGGGTCATGATGATCGGAAATGGCTTCGCTGCTGAAAATCAGCCAGTTCCGTTTTGAAAATTAAGATTTCTGATCAGAGTGAAACTTATAATAAATGCTTACCTAATAAGTTCAAGCATTTCTGTTGAAATGGAAAGGAGAACTTTGGAAGGATCTGCGAGGCCGAATCAGGCTTCAGCCCCGGAGGCAGGAGAAATGGGGAAAAAAGGATTTTCAGGGAGACTTCCAGACTCCATCTTCATAACGTCCGCGCTGGCTGCCATCGGGATCATAGGCGACCAGATTCCAACGCTGATCTTCTTTCCATTCCCCTTCTAGCCGGATCCCGGATGCCGTGACCAGTACTCCATTTCCATGACGCTGTCCATCCTTGAATTGACCTTCAAAGCGGTCGCCTGAGGAATTAGAAAGAATACCATCGCCCTGATAGACGCTGTTTTTGGAGCAGTTCATCTGGTTCATGTCACAGCTGAGACGGACAGTCAACTTTCCGGAATAACTGGCACCACTGGGAAAACGGATTTCCACATCGCCTTCCGCAAATCCACGAACAAAGTCGCCTTCGAATTCGGTTCCATCCTCCATTTTCAGAACTCCGGTTCCATGGTAAACACCATCCATGAATTCACCATTGTACCCACCACCGTCAGCGAGGGCGATACGGCCTGTACCGTTGAATTTTCCATTCTTGAATGAACCGGAATAGGTCAATCCCTGGGAGTTGCTGAGAGTTCCCTCACCACTGAAACTGCCCGATTCGAAACCTCCGGAATAGCTTGTGCCGTCCGCATAGGTCAGGCTGCCCTGGCCGTGAAATTCACCGGACTTGAAATCCCCGACATACTGGGTGCCGTTGGCAAACGTGAAAGTCCCCTTGCCTTCATAACGATCATCGACCATTGGGCCCTGATAGCTTGAACCATCGGAAAAACTGCAGACCACTGAAGCCTGAGATGATGTCTCATTCATCGGAAATTTGCAGGACCCCTGTTCGTTGTCCGCGAGTTCTGATTCCTGCATCCTGCCCTGACGGTAGAGAACCTTGAAGCGTGTTCCATTTTGAACGAAAAATCCCTCTCCTTCCATCAATCCATTCTCAAATTCTCCTTCAAAACTGCTTCCATCAGCATAGGTAAAGACCCCCTGTCCGGAGGGCAGACCCTTTTCGAAGGAACCGACAAATTGGTCGCCATTGGCATAGGTCAATTCTCCTTTGCCTTCTCGGACACCCGTTTCATAACTGCCTTCATAGACTTGACCGTCAGGCCAGGTGTAACGTCCCTTGCCGTGATAAATCCCCTCCCGGAATCCACCGGTATATTCCTCTCCATTGACATGGCGGATGCTGCCTTCCCCGTTCATCACACCATCTTCGAGCATGCCTTCGTATCTGCTGCCTCCTGAAAAGTTGAGGACAATTTTTCCGGAAACCTGTCCCTGCTGGTAATTCCCTTCGAGGCTTCTGCCGTCAGGCCATCTGAAAATGCCTTTCCCTTCGCGGACTCCTTCCTGATACGTTCCCTGAAATTCGGCTCCGTCGGGATAGAGGTAAACACCTTCTCCATGGAATGCACCCTTTTTGAAACCTCCCTCGTAACTGGTTCCATCCATCATTCTGATGGTTCCATTACCATCCGGGATTCCATTGATCACCGAACCCTGGTAAACGGTTCCGTTGGGATATTCGAGTTTGAGTGGGGATGGAAGGCGGTTGTCTGAAAATTCTCCCTCGATCATGATTCCGTTGGAAAGCATCAGCTTTCCCTGACCGTGACGCAGGCCTTTGCGGAACTCACCCTCGTATGACATTCCACCCTGAAACTGATAAATGCCTTTGCCTTCTGGCATTCCTGCGACAAACGGGCCTTCGTACAGATCTCCATTGGCAAACTTGAAAGTACCTTTTCCTTCACGCAGTCCGTTACGATAATTCCCCTGGTATTCAGCCCCATTGCCGAAACTAAAAACTCCTTCACCGTGATAAAGCCCTTTCTCAAATGAGCCAACATACCGGTCCCCGTTAGGGAAAATCAATCTGCCCCTTCCATGTTTGAGACCATCCAGATATTCACCGTTGTATTCGTCTCCTGCCGGCCAGCGATAGGATCCATTCCCATGAAAAACACCCTTCTTGAAACTTCCATTGTATTGCTCTCCAGAAGGTAGGCTGAGGCTCCCCTCACCCTCGATCCAACCTTGCTGCCATTCTCCCTCATAAAGCCTGCCATCGGGAAATTTGAAATTGCCCGTTCCCTCAGGAAGACGGTTTTTCAGGGTTCCAAAAAAAACACCATCCTTCTGGGGATCTCCTTCCAGATTCCAGATTTCTTCCTTGAAATCAAAATAAAGAATCGTCTCCTGTTGGGCTTTCAAGGGAAGAGACAGAAGCCCGAAGCTCAGGAAAAGCAAAAATGTCTTAACCATTGATATCCGTTTAAAACCCAAAACCACTCCTATGAATGAAAGTTGAAGTTAGAATAGAAAAATAAAACATGAATCATCAAAAAACTGAAAAGTAAAAGAGAACTCCTCTTCCTGGAAGTTTCAAAGGATCTTGATTCAAAAAAAATCATGAATTTTTTCAGGATCAGGCAGGATCCGGAAGAGGTACCTGGGGCTCGATCACCTTGGGCAATTCATATTCTCCATGTTCTTCCAGATATTCCCCGATCATTTTTTCCTTACGTTGCCAACGTTCGTTTAGCCATTTTCGTATATGGCTTCCTCCTTCACGGCTTCGGATCTCTTCCAGAGAGGGGATTCCCTCCTCACCAAGGCGCAGTTGATCAACCTCCACCCTGATTCGTTGAAGGCGTCCAAAGGTGAAATCAGAAAAACTGGGAGACTGTATGTCGGGGTAGATGATCGTCACATCCAAAATCGCTTCGATCTGGTCTCCTAAAGCCTGCAGCACGGCATGAATCCCTCCCGATTTGGGACGCAAAAGGTACTGAAAGGAGGAATTCTGATGATCCTGCCTGGTTGGGTCATATCGTGTCCCCTCGACAAAATTGAGCAAGGTCAAAGGTTGCTCCCTCAGATGTTCACAGGCTTTTCGGGTCCGATCCAAATCTTTGCCGCGTAACTCCGGGCGCTGTTTCAATTGTTTCTTGGAATAACGCTTCATCATCGGCATTCCCAGGGCCCAAAGTGCTACTCCGAGAAAAGGAACCCACAACAATTGCTGCTTGATAAAAAACCTTGGAAAGGGAATCACTTTATGAAAAATCCCCTGAAGCACCGGAATGTCCACGGCAGACTGATGATTTGAAATAACCAGATATTTACAATTCAGGTCCAGATTTTCCAGACCACTGATTTCCCATCGGATTTGATGGATCAGAAGCTGAATGTTTTTGTTGATCCAGATGAAGAGACTTCCAATCCTCAACATGACCCCGGTCCAGAAATTCCTCCATCCTTCTAAGGGAATTATCATTTTCACCGGAACCAGGAGCGTTACCAGAGACCCGCAAACCATGGTGTTGAGCACCACCATAAATGTGGATAGAATCCCTCGGAACCAGGAAGGTAGAAATTGAAGCATGTTATCGCAGTTTGACCTCAGGTGAACTTAATGAGCGATTTATGGTCTTCGTAAATTCCGCTCCTTTGCAAAAGGGGATATCTTAAGCAGTTTTTGAGGTTTCTTCCAGATCAAATCCTGTAGGGCAAGGTTTCATGAATTTGCCTTCAAGGAGCCAAGTATGCTAGAAGTTAATTTTTGATTCATTCTTTTGTTGAAAATACCAAATGGCCTTCCAGGAAACACCGGTTTTCATCCCCGTCGATTTCATGCAGGAATTCCTCCAGGAAAGTTTCGCGCAAGTCGGCTGTTCCTTAGAAGAATCCGAACGTGTAACCCGTCGTCTGATCGGAGCCAACCTGAGAGGTCACGAAAGTCATGGGGTGGCGCGAATGCCGCGTTACGTGGAATGGGTGCAAAAAGGGACCCTGATTCCGAATCAGAAAATCCGCCTGATCCAGGAGAATGAAGTCCTCAGCATCCTCGATGGGGGTCATGGATTCGGGCAGTCGATCGGAGAACAGACAATACAGCAAGGAGTCGAAAAAGCCCTTAAACATGGGGTTTCGGTCACCGCATTACGCAATTCAGGACACCTCGGCCGCATCGGCGATTGGGCGGAACTGGCGGCGGAATCCAAAGTTGCCTCACTTCACATGGTCAATGTACGGGGGAGCCTGCTGGTTGCGCCTTTCGGGGGAGTAGACCGACGGGGCAGCACCTCCCCTTTCTGCTGCGGGATCCCACGACCCGATGAACCGCCGGTCATTCTCGATTTTGCCACCTCGCTGGTAGCCGAAGGGAAGGCATTGGTCGCATTGAGAGGAGGAACTCCTCTTCCCGAAGGAGCGATCATCGGACCCGACGGAAAATTGGGAAATGATCCTCTCCCGCTTTATGGAGAGATTCCCGAAGACCGCTATCCGGATCCGAATGTCGGCCCGGGAGCCCTCACCGGTTTCGGTTTACACAAGGGGGCAGGACTCAATTTTTTCATGGAAATGTTTGCCGGAGCCCTCACCGGTTCCGGAACTTCGGCAGGCATTCAGGATACTTCCCTGCGCCGTTTCTGCAATGGCATGCTCTCGGTGTATTTCTCCCTCGATTACTTCCACTCCGATGACTGGTTTGCTCAGGAGGTAAGAAACTACATTGATTTCTATAAAGATTCACGCCCTGCCGAACCGGATGGGGAAGTACTGATTCCCGGAGAGGTCGAACTGCGACTGATGAAGGAGAGAATGAATACCGGACTTCCGCTGTCTCAAACCTCCTGGAAAGACCTCACCCAAAAAGCAGAAAAGATCGGTGTGGACAGAAAACTGGTGGATCAGGCCGGGAATTTTTTCATTCCAAACTGATCCGATTTCCCGTAATCGTTCAAACCGTTTTCGCGTTCACGGATTTTTCGAGGCATATTCATCGACTGCCTGAACCCGGGATTCGATTGCGGTTTTCGGCAGAAAACTGGCACGGAATCCGTTTTTCACCAACTCCACCAGATCCTCCTTTGACAGATTCAGTCCCTGTTGTACTGCGTTCAGGTTTTCGTTCATGTAACCCCCGAAATAAGCAGGATCATCGGAATTGACGGTCACACAGAGTCCCGCGTCCAGTAGTCGTTTCAGGTTGTGGTCCTTCATTTTTTCAAAGACGCAGAGACGGGTATTGGAAAGCGGGCAGACGGTAAGGGGCATCCTTGACTCCGCCAGCCTGCGGAGCAGTTCGGGATCTTTTTCACACTGAACGCCATGATCGATGCGTTCCACACCAAGAAGGTCCAACGCCCCGATGATGTATTCCGGAGGTCCCTCTTCTCCGGCATGAGCGACACGCCGGAAACCCTCTTCGGAAGCACGCTGGAAGACACGCTGAAATTTCTCCGGAGGATGCCCCACTTCCGAGGAATCGAGCCCGACCCCAATGATTTTTTCACGGAACGGAAGAGCCTCTTCCAGGGTCTTGAAGGCATCATCTTCGCTGAGGTGACGTAAAAAACAGAGGATCAGGTAGGAAGAAATTCCATACTCCCGTCTTGCATCCTTCAGGGCAGAATCAATGCCTTCAATCACGGTGGAGAATGCGACTCCTCTTTCGGTATGGGTTTGGGGATCAAAAAAGATTTCCACATGCTTGACATTCTGTTCCTGCATGCGCGTCAGATAAGCCCAGGTGAGATCGTAAAAATCCTGCTCAACCAGCAGAACCCTGGCTCCCGCGTAATAGATGTCAAGAAAAGACTGCAGGTTGGTAAACTGATAAGCCTGTCTTAGCTCTTCTACCGAGTTGTAAGGCAGATCAACCCGGTTCCTTTCTGCCAGGGCAAACATCAGTTCCGGTTCGAGCGAACCTTCGATGTGCAGGTGCAGTTCTGCTTTGGGAATCCCCTCAATGAATCCCGGTTCCATTCTAACCTCCTGATAGAAGTCGACTTTGATTTTATGGAAAAATGGCAGGACGCCAATTTTCTTTTTGAAAAAAAATGAAGGAATCTTGACTGAACCTCAAGTTCTGCTTCAGACAGTCATAGGGATTTTGGAATTTTCAGCGATTGAATATTTTTCCGGATTCTCAGAATAAGTATCATGCCTCCCTGACACAGGCTGGATCAGTTGACTGAAACGCCGTACCGTTTCCAGGCGGTTGAGGGCATAGAGATGGACTCCTTCGATTCCTTCACGCAGCAGTGATTCGGTCTGTGCTTCCAGGTGGTTCCAGCCGATTTCCTTGAGCGCCCCGGGATCATCGGCAAAACGCTCGAGTTTTGCTCGAAGAGAACCCGGAATCGAAACTCCACAGAGTTTTGACATCCGGAACAATGCCTCAGCAGAAGAGGGCAGCAACAAGCCGGGAATGATGGGGACCCTCACTCCTCCCCGGTGAAGACGGTCTCGCCATTTGAGGAAGAATTCATTGACAAGAAAAAACTGTGACACCAGCAATTCTGCTCCCGCATCGACCTTGGCTTTTTGATGCCTGAGGTCTGCCTCCTTGTCCGGATTTTCCACGTGGCCCTCCGGATAACCCGCTGCTCCGATGCAGAATCCGTTCAATGCCCTGATCGACTCGATCAATTCAACAGCATAGGCAAACCCTCTGGAAGGTCGTTGAAAATGATTCTTTCCCGAGGGCGGGTCTCCGCGCAGGGCCATCAGATTTTCGATTCCGGATTGATGGAACTGCTCCAGCAAGGTTTCGATTTCCAGGCGTGTGTGGGAAACACAGGTCAAATGGGCCATTGCCTCAATGCCCAGATCGTTCTGGATGTAGGAGGCGAGTTCATGGGTATTTTCCCGGGTGGAACCTCCAGCCCCATAGGTCACGGAGATGAAATCCGGATGATAAGACCTGAATTCCTTAAGTTTTATTTTAAGGCGTTCCAGGCTCTCCTGAGTTTTCGGAGGATAGATTTCAATCGAAAAAACAAAGGATTTCTGACGGTACAATTCAGCGACTTTCATTGGACCTCCTCGCCGATTGAGGGAATAGGATTTGATTTTGTTTGGGTTTCATAGCCAAGCACCGGTCCCAGCAGGCGTTCGGCTTCTTCATGGCTGATGCCTTTACGTCGGCCATAATCCTGAGTCTGGTCCCGTCCGATTTTACCAACCGCAAAATAGCAGGACTCAGGATGACTGAAATAGAGTCCGCATACCGAACTGGCAGGACTCATGGAGAAGTTTTCGGTGAGTGAAACCCCGATGCGTTCTTCTGCCCGGAGGAGTTTGAACAGTGCCGGCTTTTCGCTATGGTCGGGCTGAGCCGGATAGCCCGGGGCAGGACGGATACCCTGGTAAGCTTCACGGATCAACTGCTTCGGATTCAATTGCTCCGAGAGTCCGTAACCCCACTCACGACGCATCTGCAGGTGCAGGAATTCGGCATACGCTTCCGCTAACCGGTCCCCAAGAGACTTGGCCAGGATCGCGTTGAAATCATCATGAGACGCTTCGTATTCCCTGCTGATTTCTTCGATCCCGATCCCTGCCGTCACCACAAACGCTCCCAGATAATCTGACAATCCTGAGGAAAGGGGGGCAATAAAATCGGCCAGTGCCCGGTTTGGCTTACCCGAATCTTTGAGGGCCTGCTGTCTCAAACTGTGGAAAACCTTGAGTACCTTCTTTTCATTACCGGGTTGGAGCAGGATGATGTCATCGTCTTCACTGTAGGCTTTGAAAAAACCGCAAACCGCCTGGGGAATAACCCGTTTCTGGTGGGACCAGTTGTCGAGCATCGTTTCCGCTTCCCGTAAAAGTCTGCGGGCTTCTTCTCCAACACGGGAATCCTCCAGGATGGAGGGATACCGTCCACGCAGTTCCCAGGTCTGGAAAAAAGGAGTCCAGTCGATGAAGGGCCTCAGGCTTTCCAGTGAGACAGGCGGGAATTCCTCAAACGGAACGCTGTCCCCTCGCTCCGGTTTTTCCAGGCTTTTCCCGTAAACACGGATGCCTTCGAATGAAGGTTTTGGAGGCTGGTATCGTTTCCAATCAATCGGGGTTTTGTTTTTTCTCGCCTGCTGCAGGGTCAGCATTCTGCGATTCTGCTGGCGTTCCAGATAGTCTCTACGGCGGCGCTCCTGATCTTTACGGTTTCGTTCTGCAAATTCCTCACGGACCCGGGGATTGAGCAAGCTGGAAACCACTCCGACCACCCTTGATGCATCCTGAACATAAACCACCGGCTGGTCGTATTCCGGAGAAATCCTGACCGCCGTGTGAATGCTGCTGGTGGTAGCACCACCGATCAGCAACGGTCTGCGGCATCCCAGGCGCTTCATTTCCGAGGCGACATGCACCATTTCATCCAGCGATGGAGTGATCAAACCCGAAAGCCCGATGAGCAGTGCATCATGCTGCTCTGCGGTGTTCAGGATGGTTTCACAGGGAGTCATCACCCCCAGGTCGATCACTTCGTATCCGTTGCAGCCCAATACGACACCGACGATATTTTTCCCGATGTCGTGCACATCGCCTTTGACCGTGGCAAGCACGATTGGTGGTTGCCGGTGATGCTTCAGGGAATTCTTTTTTTCTTCCTCCATGAAGGGTTCCAGGTAAGCCACCGCCTGTTTCATCACCCGTGCACTTTTCACTACCTGGGGCAGGAACATCTTTCCTTCGCCAAAAAGATCACCGACCACCTGCATTCCATTCATCAAAGGGCCTTCGATGACTTCCAGCGGCGAATCATAACTTCCCCGTGCCTCCTCGGTATCTTCGATGATGAAATCGCTGATACCTTTGATCAATGCATGCTGCAGTCGCATATCGACACTACCCTGCCGCCACTCAAGCTCTCGTCCTGTGTTCTGCTGTCGTTCAGTACGATAGCTTTCCGCGAAATCGAGCAGTTTCTCTGTGGCATCAGGGCTGCGGTTGAATAGCACGTCTTCAACCCGTTCCAGCAGATCCTCAGGAATTTCCTGATAAACATCCAGCATTCCGGCATTGACGATGGCCATGTCCAGCCCGGCCTGGATTGCATGGAACAGGAAGGCTGAATGCATCGCTTCGCGGATCGGGTTGTTGCCGCGGAAGGAAAAGGAAATGTTGCTCACCCCGCCGCTGACTTTCGCCCCGGGACACTGATTTTTGATTTCCCTCACCGCTTCGATGAAGGCCACAGCGTAGTCTCTGTGTTCGTCAATCCCGGTTGCCAGAGTCAGGATATTCGGATCGAAAATGATGTCCTCCGCGGGAATCCCGACCTGTTCCGTCAACAGTTGATAGGCTCTGCTACAGACCGAAACTTTTTTCTCGAATGATGTCGCCTGACCTTGCTCGTCGAAAGCCATCACCACCATCGCGGCGCCATACCTGCGGATGATTTCTGCCTGACGCAAAAATTCGGCTTCTCCTTCCTTGAGGCTGATGGAATTGACCACACCCTTGCCCTGCAGACATTTCAAACCGGCTTCTAAAACTTCCCATTTGGAACTGTCGATCATCACCGGAACCCTGGAGATGTCAGGTTCGGAGGCAACCAGGTTGAGAAAATGCCGCATTGATTCCACCCCGTCCAGCAGGGCTTCGTCGAAATTGATATCGATCAGGTTGGCTCCGGCCTCCACCTGCTGTCGGGCCACGGTAAGCGCGTTTTCGAAATCATGATTGAGGACCAATTTTTTAAATTTTGGAGAACCAGTCACATTGGTCCGCTCCCCGATCATCAAAAAACCTGTGTCACTTGTAACCCGCAGTGGCTCCAGTCCTGAGTATGATGATTCTTGGGGAATTTCCGGGATCATCCTTGGTTTCATATCTTTAAGGGATTCTTTGAGAACACGAATGTGTTCCGGGGTGGTCCCGCAGCATCCGCCCATCAGGTTGACCCATCCCAGGGAGGCAAACTCTTTCATGATTCCGGAAAATTCCCCGGGAGACTGGTCGTATTCCCCCATCGCATTGGGCAGTCCCGCATTGGGGTAGACACCGACCCGAAATTTGCAGATGCGTGAAAGCTCTTCCACAAAGGGCCGCATTTCCTTGGCACCCAGAGCGCAGTTGATGCAAACCGCAAGAGGCCGGGCATGCATCACCGAGAGGTAGAACGCTTCCAGGGTCTGGCCCGAGAGGGTCCTTCCGGAAGCATCGGTGATGGTGACAGAGAGCATGACAGGAGTTCTCCTGCCATAAAGATCATTCAGCTTTTCAACCGCGTAAATCCCCGCCTTCAGATTGAGGGTGTCAAAAGTGGTCTCAAACATCAGCAGATCGGCACCGGCATCCATCAACGCTCGGGCCTGTTCCAGGTAAGTCTCCGCGATTTCATCGAATTCAAGAGCCCGATAGGCGGGGTTCTGTACATCCGGGGAAAGGGAGCAGGTGCGGTTGGTGGGTCCGATGGCCCCTGCGATCCAGACCTTTTCCCCGGGATGGTCCTGCTCAAACCGGCTTGCGGCCTTTTGTGCAACATCAACGGAAGCACGGTTTAGTTGTTCGACATAATCTTCAAGAGAGTAGTCCTGCTGGGATATACGATTGGCGTTGAAGGTATTGGTTCCCAGGATCCGGGCTCCGGCCTCAAGGTAATCCGTATGGATCTGTTCGATGATTTCGGGACGGGTGATGGAGAGCAGGTCGTTGTTGCCTTGCAAAGGATTTTGGTGATCTGCCAGCGCCTCATTCCTGAAATCCTTCTCTTCGAGTTTATGCTGCTGAATCATGGTGCCCATCGCTCCATCCAGCAGCACGATTTCTTCATCCAATTTTTTCAGCAGGCATTCCGAAGAATTTCTTTCCATCATTGTTCCTCCCACGATGGGTCTTTGATTAATAAAACTGATGGCTCAATCCCGAACTCCCATCGCCAAAATAACCTGGAAAAGCTCTCCCCTGCTCTGGGGAAGGATTTCCTCTTTGAGGCCGCTAAATCCGGCTTCCTGCATCATCTTCAGTAAATGCTCCTGCTCGAAACCGGGCCACTTGTGCTTCAGTTTTTCCAGTACCCAGAGTTGGTCGTGTGCCGCCAGTTCCATCACTGCTAACAGCCCTCCAGGGCGAAGCAACCGATAAGCCTGACGGATTCCGCTGAAGGGGTCGTCCAGATGATGGAGAGACTGGGAAAATACGGCGACGTCCACACTTTGAGGCTCCAGGGAAAGGCTGCCGACATCCTCGGCCAATAAGGTCACGTGCTCCAGCCCCAATCGGTCCATGCGCTGCCGGGCCGATGCGAGCAGTTCCGGATTGTAATCGACTCCAATCACACGTTCCGCAAAACGACCCATTTCTACCGTCAGGGAACCGTCTCCACAGCCGAGGTCCAGCATGACCAGGCCTTCTCCTTTGTTTTCAGGAGTCATCCTTCCAGGCCGGTAAAAGCGAATCAGCATGCCGAGTAATCGGGACCATGCATACCAAGTCTGCCCTGGTTCCAACAATCTTTCGTTGAGTCCAGGACCTCCCAATTCGCGCTGGCGGATCACTTCCTGAAGCCGAACCTGGTCGTTGAAGGGATCTTCCAACTCACCAAGCTGGTGATGAACGTAGGACCAAAGCAGTTTCAACTGCTCATCCCCAATCTCCGGACCGCTTAGTTGATAGTAGGTCCAGACCCCTGCCTTTTGCTCCTGAATCAGTCCGAGCTTGCGTAAATGCCCCAAATGCCGTGAAACTCCTGACTGGGCTACACCAAGGATCGAAGTCAATTCACTCACATTCAGGGGATGCTTTGACAACAACACCAGAATCCTCAGCCTGGTTTCATCGCCCAATAACCTTAAGATCTGTGCCAGTTGTTCCATCATACCTCCTTGTATCAAAATTAAATCACCATATATCAATACGTTGATGTAAGATGGTTGGCAAGCAAAAAAGTGGGATCAGATAAAAAAGGTTAATGATTGAATTTGAAGAAACATGAACGGTCTGGAAGGAATCACAGGGTTTCTGCTGGGAATGGTTTGGGGAAGTTTTATCAATCTTTGCATTGACCGCTTTCAAATGGCCCATCTCGCTGACCATGAGAGGGTTCTGAACGATCCCCTTTACAGCGAAAGATTGAAGGATCACCTTCGGCAGGGAAGATTTTCACCCCTGGTTCCTTCTCGTTCATTTTGTTTTTTCTGCGGTCATATTTTAAGGATCAAGGAATTGGTTCCCTTGCTCTCCTATTTATTTTTTCGGGGACGATGCTTGAGTTGCGGGCAGGCTTATGGAATCCGCAGTTTTTTTGTTGAACTGACGCATTCACTTTTTTTCGGCGCGCTTTTTGTTTGGCTGGAGAGATGGCCCGCAATCATTATACTGGCTTTGGATTTTTCTTTGATCTGGCTGATTACAACCTGCCATGACTGCCGAAAACTTGGAGGTTGGCTGAAAGGCCTGTCAGTACTCATGATCTTCCTGAATCCGATCCTTTTCCTGGTGTTGGAATTTTGAAATGAAGCGCATCCTCTTGACGTTGATGAAAATGGGAATCGTAACGGCGATTCTCTATTATCTGATTCAGAGTGGACGACTGAATTTTGAACGTTTGCTGCTGCTGATGGATTCGCCTGGAATTCTGATGATGATGTATTTAATCCTGATTGCCGCCGTGGTCCCGATGGCAACTTTGCGTTGGTGGCTTCTGCTTCGCGCCATCGGTCTGAAAGTGGAACCGAAGCGAACCTTCCTCTTGACCTGGATTGGGAATTTTTTCAACACCACCCTTCCCGGCGCAATCACGGGAGATGTGGTTAAAGGCTATTACGTCATCCGTTCCGAAAAAGAAGAAGGCCGCACCCGTGCCTTCATGACGCTTTTGATCGATCGTTTTGTCGGTCTTTTCGGACTGGTGGTGATGGCCTTCATCGCATTGATATTCAATCTTGATCTAATCTGGAAACAATCCTCCCTCCATCCATTGGCCTGGTCGATCACCGGTCTTTTCGGAGCAACACTGATCTTTTACAGCATCGCCCTTTATCCCTTTGCTGAAGGCCGGGATCCCTTTATTCGATTGTTCAACCGGCTTCCCGGGAAGACATTTTTGATCAAGGTCTACCTGGCATTCAAAAGCTATCAGCATCGCAAACCGACTCTATTATTTACCTTACTGCTTTCGATCAGCATCCACATGCTGGTCGGACTGATTTTTTTCGAAGTTTCAAAATTGATGGGAATTCGGGATATGGGACTGGCCACCCAGTTTTTTTTAATGCCCATTGGTTTGATCACCATTGCCATCCCGGTAGCACCGGGAGGAATCGGAATCGGGCATGCTGCTTTTGAATCGCTTTATCTGCTGGCAGGCCACAGCGGAGGCGCGGACATATTCAATGTTTTTGTGATTGTCCAACTGAGTGTCTTCCTGCTGGGAGGAATTCCCTACTTTCTTTACAGCGGAAGTTACAAGGTTCCTGAAGAAGAAACCCTGGTGAAAGGGAATTAAGACAGAAAATCCTCAATCCGAGGAGAGCACCTTCAAATGCTCATGAACGCAAAGGGAGAGGGCCTGAACATCGTATCCGCCTTCAAGAATGCTGACCATCCGGCCTCCGGCGCTTTCCGATGCCTGAAGCTTGAGCCTTTCGGTGAGTTTTGTGAAGGCTATGTCGGTCAGGTTCAAAGAAGCGAGAGGATCATCCCGGTGGGCATCGAATCCGGCTGAGACGAGAATGAAATCCGGGGCATATTCGATCAGCAGCGGCAGCAGTTGGTGTTCAACCTGGTCAAGGTATGCTGCATCTTCTGTCCAGGGAGGAAGAGGCAGATTCCGGGTAAACCCGCTTCCGGGCCCCCGGCCGGTTTCATTTGAATAACCTGTTCCAGGATAACAACTTCGCGGATCCTGATGGGTGCTGATAAAAAAAACATCATCCCGTTCCTCAAAAAGATGCTGGGTTCCATTCCCGTGATGCACATCAAAATCAAAAATCAGAACCCTTTTGTATCCGAGACTTCGGGTAAGGTATTCGGCTGCCAGGGCGATGTTGTTGAAAAAACAAAACCCCATGGCCTGGTCCCGTTCCGCATGATGACCGGGGGGACGAACCGCGCAGAAAGCATTATCCAGACGACGTTCCGCAACTTCCTCAACCGCTTCCAAAACCGAACCAACGGCCTGCAGGGCGGCAGAAAAGGTTTGTTCCGAAACAACACAATCCGGACTCTGAAGGTTCTGCCTTCCTTCTTCCGAAGCCTGACGGACCTGCTCGAACAAATCCTCGCTGTGAAGCATGGAAATGTCCTGGGAGGTTGCCTGTCTTCCGGACCGGAGTTCCAGTTGATCCAGAATTCCTTCGGACTGCAAACGATTCCGGATCGCTCTCAGGCGTTCCGCATTTTCAGGATGCGCTCCGGTATCATGTTCCAGGAAAAGTGGATGGGAGTAAAAACCGGTTTTCATGGATTCTTCAATGAAAAGTTTGGTGATCGATGCAGATGACAAACATGCTGATACTTACAATGCCGATGATTAAACTGTTCCAAGGGCGCCAAGTCAATTCATTGTTTTGGAAGGGCCTGGAGAAAATTTCCGAGTTAGGAGAATACTACTGACCATGTTCACCCACCTTCACCTCCATACCCAATACTCGCTGCTTGAAGGCGCGATCAAGATCCCTGAGTTGACCTCCGCCCTTCAGCAGAAGGGTTTTGATGCCTGTGCGATCACCGATCACGGGAACATGTACGGGGCCATGGAATTCTATCATGCCATGAAAAAGGCGGGCCTCAAACCTTTGATCGGGATGGGAATTTTTTCTCCTGAAACAGAGCAGGAAAACGGACGTTTCCGTGCTTCGAGGAGACCGCCCCAGACTCAGCTGATCTGCCTCAATCGAGAAGGATACCGGAGCCTGACCTACCTTTCCCATCACGCCTTTTCTGAAGGGAAACAGCAAGGCATACCCTGTGTTGATCAATCCGCCCTTGAACAATATCACCATGGGCTGATTGCCTTCAGCGGCGGTCTTGAAGGGGTGATCTCCCAACCCCTGCTCCAGGGCAGGAAGGAAGAGGCCAGAAAATTGGCAGGCTGGTATCGTGATCTGTTCGATGGACGTTTCTACCTTGAACTCCAGGATAATGGCCTCGACCGGCAACAAGAGTTGAACCGAATGCTGGTTGAACTTGCAGAAGAAATGAAACTGCCCCTGATCGCTTCCAATGACTGTTTTTACCTCGAAAGCAGAGAGGCCGAAGCTCAGCACATCCTCTGGCTGATGGGGATGCAGTCAAGAGTCACCGACGAAGGCGTTCCTGAAATGCAGGGAAATTCCAGACATCTCAGGACGGAAGATGAGATGCGCACCCTCTTCTCAGAATACCCTCATGCTATTGATAATACTTCCAAAATTGCTGAATCCTGTGAACTGGATTTGGACAATTCCAAGTTCTTTCTGCCCCGATTCGATACACCTGCGGAACATTCCCTCGATTCCTGGCTCCGGCATGAGGCACATCAGGGATTGGAAAAAAGACTTTCGCTCCTCTACCAGCTTTATCATCCGGATTCGGATCAGGAGGAATTCTCCAAACCTTACCGTGAACGGCTGGAATTTGAACTGGATGTGATCATCAAGATGGACTACCCGGGGTATTTCCTGATCGTTGCCGATTTCATCAACTGGGCCAAGGATCATTCCGTCGCAGTCGGACCGGGACGCGGTTCCGGAGCCGGTTCTCTGGTGGCCTATGCACTGCGGATCACTGATGTTGATCCACTCCGATACGGACTTCTGTTTGAACGTTTTCTCAATCCGGACCGCATCAGTCTTCCGGATTTCGACATTGATTTTGATGTGGAGGGACGGGACCGGGTGATCGATTACGTCCGAGATCGTTACGGCGAATTGAATGTCTGCCAGATCTCCACTTTCGGGACACTGAAAGCGAAGGCTGCCGTCAGAGGAGTGGCAAGGGTACTGGATTTTTCTTACGGCGATGCGGACAAAATCGCCAAGTTGATCCCCAATGAACTGAACATCACTCTTGAAGAGGCCATCCGGAAAGAATCTGAACTCGCAAAACTGACCCATGAAGGCAGTGAGAAGGAACAGCAGCTGCTCGATCTGAGCCTGAAACTCGAGGGATTGAGTACTCACCTCGGAACGCATGCGGCAGGAGTGATCATTATGGATCAGGACCTGCGTGAAGTGATGCCTGTCTGCACCGGCAAAGAAGGCACGCTCCAGTCGATGTATCCGATGAAATACGCGGAGGACCAGGGAGCCGTTAAATTTGATTTTCTTGGGCTTCAGAACCTGTCCACCATCGAAGGCACCCTGGAACTGATCAACCAGGATCGTGAACCGGAGGAACAACTCGACCTCGGTCGCATCCCCATGGATGACCCGCCGACTTTCAAACTGCTTTGTTCTGCGGATACCGCTGGAGTGTTCCAACTCGAATCCTCGGGCATGAAAAGACTGGTTGCCGACATGCAGCCTTCGAGCTTCGAGGACATTGTTGCCATTCTTGCCCTTTACCGACCAGGCCCCTTGGGATCCGGGATGGTTGAGGATTTTGTCCAGTGTAAACATGGTCGAAAACAAGTGATTTACCCACACCCACTGCTGAAACCGATTCTCGAGGAAACCTACGGAGTGATGGTCTACCAGGAGCAAATCATGCAGGCCGTCCAGGTGCTGGCGGGATTCACCCTCGGACATGCAGACCTGCTGAGACGTGCCATCGGGAAAAAAATCCCGGAGGAAATGGCAGAGCAACGTGACCGTTTCATTCAGGGCTGTGTGGAAAACCCAACATTTGTCGAAGGCTGCGGGATGAAAAAACCGGAAGACAAGGCCAACGACATCTTTGACCTGATCGACTATTTTGCAGGTTATGGTTTCAATAAATCCCACACCGTCGCCTACGGGCTGATTTCCTACCAGACGGCCTACCTCAAAGCGCATTATCCGGTGCAGTTCATGGCCGCACTGCTGAACGGTTCCATCAACAATCCTGATAAAATCGTGGGATACATCAGCGATTGCAGGGAAATGGAAGTCACCGTCCTTCCTCCGGACGTCAACCTCAGTGAAAAAAATTTCAGCGTCTCTGCCTCGGAATTCCTTTTAACGGAAACCAAATTGACCCATCTGGACCAGGACTTCCCCGGGAGCCCTTTTTCCGGCCCAAGTGCTCTTCCTCAGGATGTCTACCTGGAATTACTGCCTGCTCTTAAAAAGGTCCTCAACCAAAAATGTTCCTCTGAGGAAGCATGGATTCAAGCGGTTTTAGAATATCTCCCCCAAAAGGAAAATGATTATTCCGTGGAAGAAATCATGAATTCGCCTGCCTTTTTAAACTGGTTAAGACGCGAGGCACGTGTGGAATCGGTGCGCTTCGGCCTGAATGCAGTGAAAAATGTAGGAGGAAACGCGGTTGATGCCATCATCGATGTCCGAGAAGAGAAAGGAAAACTTGTCGATTTCCTGGATTTCCTGAAAGCCGTGGACCTCAACCGTCTCAACCGCAGGATGCTGGAAACCCTCGCCCATTGTGGTGCCTTTGACTCGATGCAGACCAACCGTGCCAAACTTGATGCCGTTCTTGATGAAGCCCTTCACCTCGCCCAGGCTCATCAGCAGGGTCAACAGAGCGGACAGCATTCTCTTTTTGAACTGATGGATGAAAACGAGGTGAAGTCTACGGAAACCCAATTGATTTATCCGGAACTGAGGGACTGGAAACATCACCATCGTCTCAAATTGGAAAAAGACTCCCTTGGTTTTTATGTTTCCGGCCATCCTCTTGACGGGTTCGCTTCCGATATCCGGGAACTCGCGGTGACTACCATGCAACTCCAGGAAGGAGACCTGAAGGAACAGGAAGTGGTCAGCCTCGCAGGAATTGTGGTTTCCAAAACCGTAAGACTCAGCAGAAGTTCTGAAAAATTTGCCATCATCCTCCTCGAAGATTTGCGGGGGTCCCTGGAATTTCCCATCTTTGCCAGAGTTTATGCCCAGACTGCCGATCTGTTGGAAAAGGACGAACCTTTGTTGTTTACCGGTAGGGTCAACCGACGGGATGATGGAATGAGTCTGATGGTTGACCGTATCCGTCTCCTTTCTGATGTGAGGTCCGAGGAAGCAAAGACCCTCGATATCTGGCTGGACCAAGAAAACTGCAGCCCGGAAAGGATTCGGATGCTGAGGGGGATGTTGCAAAAGCATCCAGGAGAAATCCCTGTTCAACTGATCATCCGTCCCAACCAGGAATCGCAGGTCAGCATCAAACTGGATGAAAAAATCTCAGCCCATCCAGCTCTCATCGACGAGTTTGAAGAAGAACGGCTTTGGCTCAAACCTTCCTTCCATTATCACCAAACCCCCGAAATCCTACAGCGGCATTCCCGCGCTGCGGCCTATTAAACTTCTGGTTTTAGAGACCTAAATCACTGAAATCAAACCGTTTGAATGCCAGAAACTAATGCTGGGCTAACAAAAGGCATGGTAAAATCTTTGCATGATTTTGGAAAATGGGAAAAAAATGGAAGCATATCTAAGAAAAATACAGACCATCCGCGGGCAATTCCCCGTCCAGTGCAATCCCAACTTGCTGGCCTGTGCAATCTCAGATCATCTTGAAAGTGCCGAAGGGCAGGAAATGATGAAAAGGATGCTGATGCAGGAAAGCAGTCAGCAGGCTCTCAAAGCAAAACTCTTACGTCAGTCGATGATCTTGCTTGGTTTTACGGTTGAAAACCATTATGGGCGGGACGTCTTTTACGCCAGGCATGTAGCCTGAATCCTGATTCAATCCCCTTTCAATTTGCGGGGTTGCCGATGGTTTGGAAGAGCAGCCCAAATCGCTTCTCCATCGTTCCTTTCGGATCATCCGGTCTTTTTGAATCTTCAGGAAAAGGCAATGGCCCGTATTGAGAACTGAAACTACTGCGGGAATTTTCAAAAGCTTCCTCAAGCCACTGCTCCAGACGTTGAGGCCATTTTTCTGAGGGTATTTGCTCCGGTTCCAAGGCAAGTACTGCTTCCAAGGGGAATAATTCTGCAGAAGAGGGATCCATCATTTCATCAGTAAGCCTGACTAGATAATCTCGGCAGGTCAGACGATCCGGGAGCAGCAAGTCCTTGCTCAAGGACCTTTCTCCAGAAATACAGGATAGCTGCACCTGGGTCCGTTCAGGAAGAAGACCAGACGCGGTGAGAAGGACTCCGTTCAGAAACAACCGGATCCATTGTTTTGGACGAATCGACCGGCTTGTAAAATGAACCAGATTACAGGCCTCTCCTAGTCCAAAAAAGATCCATTCGCTTTCGCCTCGAATGGTGACTGCAGCCTTTGCTTCTTTTTCTTGATTTAAGTTGAGAACCGGTTCGAACCGGACAATATCCCTGAAGCCTGGAGAGTCTTTCCCCAAAATCAAAAACGGATGCTTTTCCTGAAGAGCACCTTGTAGATATTTTCGGGATGCCTTCTGAATCCCGTTCCAATCCATTCCCTGTAAAAGTTCTCTCAAATGCCTCTCCCACGCGGTGAGAATTTCGAGGTGCTTGCGCCTCATTGCATCTTCAAAAAGAGACGCAGGCAAAGCGCCCTCAAACAGGTTACTGTGCAGCATCTGCTCATACAGAACATTCCAATCGGGCTCGCTAGTATTCAGGATTCCAAGATCAAATGTTTTCTGGAGCAACTGCCACTCATCCAGGGGCTCCAGGGAAACTGGTTCATGGATTCTACGGGTCAGGTCCTCTTCTTCTTCGGTTATGGATAAGCTCCTTTTTGCACCGGACTGAAGCGGGCATTCCAAAAAAGCCCGCAACTGGTTCAAGGAAAACCGTCTCTTTCCCTCAACCCTGTCTTCAGCAACCTCCATTTTTTGGGGAGCATGAAAAAACTCCCTGATGGGAACACTACTGATCTTTTCAACATCCAGGCGTCCCTGAAGAGGGTGAAACCGATCCAGTTTTTTCCTTAACCTTAATGCTGTTGATTGGCGATAAGACCTTTCATCCCAATTGGACAGGTTTCCAGGATTCTTGCCCTCCACCTCATCTGTTGAATCAGAAAAATAATAATGCTGGGAGTAATTTTTAAGCGGATGAGAGACACTCTGAAAAGGTTCCTTCAGGTAGCCTTTGTTGAGTTCTTCCACCAGGGTTTGGACCACCGAGGAAGGTTTCAGTTCATCATCTGTCCGGTCGTCACGGCAGACATAACTCATCACCAGCCTTTCACGGGTAGAAACCAGGGTTTCCAAAAACATGTAGCGGTCGCGTTCCGGCTCCGAAACATCACCAATTTGACGTTCTCTGACACTCCTTCCTTCCACCGTTTCCCGCATCGGAATCGGTATATGGCGAAGATCCAGATGATCCTTTCGGTAGGATGCCGGAAAACGTCCTTCCCCCATCCCCATCAGAAACACCAGTTTGAAAGGAATCGGACGCATCGGCAGGTAGGAGGACAGGGTCACTCCTTCCGCCAGGTAATGACCACGATTGACTTTCATCCCCTCCAACTGTTGGAGGAAAAACTGCCTTGCCTCCTGAAAAGAGAGCAGCGGAGGATCTTGACGCCCCAGATCCAACTCTTCCAGAGAAAGTGCGGTTTCGGAAAGTTTCTGATATTCCGATTCCCCCTCCGGACCGGAAGGGCCCAAATAAGTTTTGAATAGACTTCGGAAAAAAAGTCCCCAATCTCTCCCGCAATAATTCAACTCATGAAGATTACGGGTATCCGAGATCAGGGAGCGTATCATCATCACAAATTCAGCGGCTTCCTTCTGATCCTTATCATCAATCTGATAAGCCCGCAGAAGAGATCGATCAAGCACATCATGCTCGTTCAAATGCGTCTTATTTTCATTTTTTGCTGACCAAGGTGAAACATAAGAAGAAAGGGTTTGGGACTCCTCCAGAAAACGCCCCATCGACAATCGACACAATCCCTGGTTCCAATGATAGAGATGGCGGGGAAGATGGGTGTAGCCATGTTCAAGATGGGAGTCCTGGTCAATTCCAAAGAGGATTCCCAATTC
>LNZD02000034.1 GCA_001469005.2 SAR324 cluster bacterium lautmerah10 | reverse complement strand
CATATCTCCCCCGCTGTGATAGAGACCGATCAGCAAATCTACTGTTTCTTCGTTCTTCAGAACCGTAACCCATTTCCGTGAACTGGATAGAATGTCTTGAAAAGAAAAACCTTTCAGTTTGGGAGAATCCAACCAGATGGGTATTCCCGGTGTCGTCATCCCAAGGATTCCGATCCTAACTCCGTTTCTTTCTAATACTTTGTAAGGATCCAATCTTAGGGAATGATTTGAATCTTCCGGATCTTGTTGAACATTCGCACCAAGCCACGGAAATGAAGATTCTTTCATCCGCCATATCAATTTCTCCTGAGGCATTTCCAGGTCGTGATTTCCCAGAGTCATTGCGTCATACTTCAAAAAGTTCATCGTATGAAGCAACGGATCGTGCCATGGAGCAGAGACTTGAACATGGTTGATGTAAAATTGAAGGATCCCTCCCTGAAAGGTATCTCCGCCATCAAGAAGCAACATCTGCGGGTTTTCTTCTCGAAGTTTTTGAATCAACGGGGCGAGGTGAAGCAGTCCTTTGACTTCATTGCAGTTAATCACGCATAGGATCCCCAGCGAACCATGCATGTCGGAAGTTGCTGCCACCATCAAGCTTGCTGTTGCACCTTTTTGGGGACGGATAGGTTCACGATTCCGGACTACAAATGGGTGTTTTTCAAAATCTGATGCAAGAACAACCCTTTTAAAGAAATGATTTTTTTCTAAGGAGAAAAACGAAAAGATGAATAAATCTAGGGCACCACTTAAAATAAGAATAAAAATTAAATAATAAGGCACACTTCTTTGTACTCGAGAAGCGTGTTTTGACAAATTTCGATGCATCGATTATTTTTCCAATACTGAAAACAATCCTGCATGAACCTTCAGGCGGGAGAAACCTAAACCCATTTTAAAGACGAGATTCAAGGATGGCGAGTAAGAAAGAGAAAAAAACAGAAAATCCGAATACAGGACATCGCAGGTTTTCTAAGAGTGTCACAGATACTGATGAACGCGCCGCCAGTCGGGGAATGCTTTATGGACTGGGTTTCAAAAAGGGGGACTTCCGCAAATCCCAAGTCGGTGTCGCCTCTACCTGGGGCATGGTCACTCCCTGTAACATGCACATCAATGATTTGGCAGAGCATACCGCAAGGGGGATAAGAAAGAGTAAGGGGATGCCGATGCTGTTCAATACCATCACGATTTCCGACGGAATCTCGATGGGAACAGAAGGGATGAAGTATTCCCTGGTGTCACGGGAAGTCATCGCTGACTCCATCGAGACCGTGGTTGGCTGTCAGGCATACGATGGGGTAGTCACCATCGGCGGATGCGACAAAAACATGCCTGGGTGCATGATGGCCATCGGCAGACTGAACCGACCAGCAGTTTTTGTTTACGGGGGAACCATAATGCCGGGTACCCATGAGGGACGTGATGTCGACATTGTTTCCATTTTTGAAGCGGTGGGCCAAAGGGCTGGAGGTCAGATCACGGCCAAGGAACTGGAACAGATCGAATCCCGTTCCATCCCGGGAGCAGGATCCTGTGGGGGCATGTACACCGCAAACACAATGGCTTCTGCGATCGAGGCTATGGGCATGAGTCTCCCCAACAGTTCAGCCCAGGCAGCGATCTCCAAGGACAAGGTCAAGGATTGTGTCAAAGCCGGGGAAGCGGTGATGAAGTTGATCGATATGAATCTTTGTCCCCGAGACATCATGACCCGAGAAGCGTTTGAAAACGCGATCACCGTTGTAATGGCACTTGGAGGTTCCACCAACGCGGTCCTGCATCTGCTGGCAATGGCTCACTCAACCGGAGTGAACCTGAAAATTGACGATTTCCGCAGGATTGGCCAGAAATCCCCAGTACTGGCGGATCTCAGACCAAGCGGACAGTTCATGATGATCGATTTTGTGAAAATTGGCGGACTTCCACCCTTGATGAAAATGTTACTGGACGCGGGTCTGCTCCATGGAGACTGCATGACAGTGACGGGTAAAACGCTGAAACAAAATCTGAAAGGAGTTAAGGCATACCCGAAGAAGCAGAAAATCATTCGACCTCTAAAAGATCCGGTAAAAGCCACTGGACATCTCGTCATCCTCAAAGGGAATTTGGCACGTGACGGTGCTGTTGCAAAAATCTCCGGGAAGGAAGGAGAAGTTTTTCAAGGCAGTGCCAGGGTTTTTGAATCTGAGGAAGAAGCCCTGCAGAAAATTCTGGATGGAACGGTTCAGAAAGGGGATGTGATCGTGATACGTTACGAAGGGCCCAAGGGGAGTCCGGGAATGCGGGAAATGCTTTCTCCGACCGGCGCGATCATGGGACGAGGACTTGGACAGGATGTTGCGCTGATCACCGATGGCCGATTTTCAGGAGGTTCCCATGGGTTTGTTATTGGTCACATCACCCCGGAAGCCTATGAGGGGGGAGTCATTGCTGTGGTTCGTAACGGGGACCCGATCACCATCAATGCCAAAAGAAGATTAATCAACCTGGATCTGCCCGAAGAGGAAATCACAAAACGGCTGGAAAAGTGGAAACAGCCGAAACCGAGATACATCCGCGGTGTTCTCTCAAAATATGCAGAATCGGTGAGTTCTGCGTCTCTCGGTGCAGTGACCGACCGGAATTGATATTGAATTTATAGGGGAAGAAAAAAGAAAATCGTTAAAAAAACATCAGGGTCCTACCAGTTGCTGAAAATATTATCCTCTCCTGCGGTCTCATGATCTTCAAGAAAATCTGATTCTGCAGAAAATCCACCTTGCTGGATCATGTCATCATCGATCTTCAGAATACCCTGAACCAGATGTTTGATCCTCTCCGAGTTTTCCAGGTCATCGATTCGATAAGGAACAGGAAGTCCGTTGACTTCCTCTCCGGCTCTTACTCCAATCAAACGCCCTAAAGTCGCATCTTCCTCACGAGTCAAATCCACTCCCGGTGGCACATAGAGGAGAACTGGAACATGGGCAATCGGGGAACGGTTTCTCATCCTGAGGAATTCAATCACTTCCCTGGCCTGAAAATGGCGCATATCGATCAGGTAAAGTGCAAATTCAGGTTCCAGCATTTCACTGCGTCCCGGCAAGACTCTGCCATAAACAAACCGGCTTCCGCCCATATCCGGAAAAGCGGCAAGAACCCCAGCTTCAGGAATATCTTTTTCATGGGAAATGGCGTGGACCAGTGCACGCTGCAGGATCTCAGCAGAACCCTCTCCGGTTCGTTTGCCTTCTTCTTCAATGTATTGGCAGGCTTTTTTATTCTCGGTCAACCCCTGCCAACGGATGGAACAGGCCATCGCAATGACATAGAGGATATCCACCTGATAACGGATGATGGGCATGAACCAATTACTGTCTTCCTCGACTCTGCTTTCTTCGACCATTTCCGTTTCAGCCTCGACTCCAGCGTCAGAATCCTCTTCGACTCCTTCTTCTTCCTGAAATTTTTCGTTCCTCAGGGATTCGGACAAACGCTTCATTTCCTCTTCAAGTTGGAAGAGGTTATAAAGTCTACCCTTTTTCACCCCCATCATCCTTCCTGATGTGATCAAATCCGCGTTGCTGATCAGGTTTTCGAGCATGAAGACCACCTCTTGCCCCTGTTCAGATTTCTTTGAATTGCCTGCGGCTAGAGACTGATAAAGTTCATCACGATCGGTATCCAACAATTGGTTCAGGTTTCGAGAACCAAGGACAATATCACGCGCTATGGATGGGGAATCCGCCGTTTCTTCCGGAGGAGGAGCAATTCGTAATTTGACCTCCAAAGACCCGTTTGTTTCAAAATTCCAGGCATTGATCACGACCACTTCGTAATTTGCAAAAAGCGGATCGTTACGCATGAACATCTGATAGGACTGTGCTGATTTGAGCTGGGAATGTTCCGCCTTGAAACGGTTGAAATGCTGGAACATCTCCAAAGAGGACATGTAATTCAGGTTCTTTCGGGCAAATCGGCGTTTNACCAGNTAATCGAGAATGGCAGGATTGAAATCATCCACGATCAAAAAACGGGTCAGATTCTTCATCACTCCACCGAAGCGGCTTCCTTCATGAACCTGTTGGGTTGCTTCCATCAAAACCGTTTCTATCAGGGCGTAATAGCCTTCAGCAAACTGTTTCAATTTCAGTTGAAGCTGGTTGATCTGCTGGATATTGTTGTTTTTGTCGAGGATAAGTTTCCACTGCTCCTGGTACTTGTCCTGGAGAAAAAGGAATTTCTCGTCCTTTTTCCTTTTATTTACTTTTTCAATGATCCTGAGGTATTTGTCCTCCAGGGCATTGCGGATGTAAAACTCCCTGGAACGAATTTGCGGAAGTTTCGCCGGGAGTTCTCCATCAAAACGGTAGATCCTCCGGGCGATACGCTGGAATTCCCGAAGCTGACGGAATTTTTCCGGAAATCCACATTGCACCAGGACAAAAAAATCAAACTGCCTTAGTTGCTCCGGCCTAACTTCATTTTGTTGACGGACTTCAACGCTGCGGAAATGCAGTGAACTGAGTTGGTTCCAGATCCTCTTGGCATGAGTATCATAAAGACCGGGATGAATGATGACGAGCAGGTTAAAATCCGTCTGAAGAGCCTGAAGTCCATCCACATGCTCCTGCAACTGCTGCTGCCTCAGTTGAGACTGGAGTTTGTGGGTGGTATGGGTCTCCTGCAGGTAACTCTGCATGGTCGCCTGTGAGGTCAGTTGCTGAGCCACCATCCGGGTGATCGTTCCAGCTTTACCCACTCCGGAGGTTTCCTTGCCGATATCAGACCACTGGGCAAAGAGCGGATCCTTTGAAAGTTTGAATCCCGGTTGGTCACTGACCGCAATGATCATGGCCGTCGGGTTATCTTTTCGATACTGTTTCAAAATCAAAGCCCCTTTGGCCGTAAATTTCTTGCGTTCTGTGGCTTTGATCCAATGTGGTACCGAGAAACAGATGAAGATGATATCTCCGTAACGGAAAGGAGAAGGCTGAATTTCTGTCCCGTTTTGCCAGACTGGGTTAATTCCTAATTTATTCCAGAGGAGTCCCTCATTTTCGAGAAGGTTCAGGATCGTTTCCTCCTCGCGTCTCATTGCACGGTCAAGTAGATCAATGTCGATACTGCGTTTGTTGAGTTTCCATTGATTCGGCGCATCACGTTCCGTGGCAAGTTCGAGCATCAGGTAGCAGACCCTGAATTGAAGCCCTTCCTCACCCTTCCTCCAGGATTCTACCTGAAGTTTGTGAATTGCTTCTTCAATCGCCGCATCGGACGACTGAGACTCCATATTTTCTGACGGAGATTCCGACATGATCAGTACAGGAAGTGTATTTGAGAGAAATGTTTGAAAGAAGAGCTTTCAAGCCAACGATCAACCAATGCAAAATGCTATCAAAAGCCTTGCCAAGATACTATTTTTTTGTATTTAAAACGGAGGGATACTATTTTTCAGTGTTATCTTGGGCTTCGGTCTTTTTCTCTTCTTGGGTTTTGCTGGTTGCCGGTTTTTTCATTTCATCGAGAACAATCCGGATGATTTTCTGAAGATGCATCGATTCCACAGGAGATTCAAAGATTAAGAGCCCTTTTTTCACCAATCCCTGGGTCAGAGGAAATACCAGCACTTCGAAGGGAACTTGCTTTTTTAACCGGAAAAAATCCTGGTCTTCCTTTTTTGATTGGGATCTGAGTTTAAAAAAATTGTAGAAAGCTTCTGTATTGAACTGTCTCATCTTGTAAGCAAGATTTCCCTGTTCCCGTTCTTTAATCCTGTACGTAAGTTCCTCCTGCAATTCTCCTTCAACATCTCCTGAATTTTCCCGTGATGTATTGGAAATGATCCCAATCCCCCGGGCAGTAGGTGCAATACAACGTTTGTACAACTGGTCCAATACAACTTCCCAGTCCTTACGTTTGATTTCATGTCTTTTCTGAGATGCCATTCACCAATTTATTGAAGAGATCATTGAATAAAAACTGAACAACGTCCTAAAACAGGAAAAAACCTTAAATTAAACACTGAGATTCTTTGATCCTCATCAACGATTCAAGTCTGAAATCGGGACTTGCGCCAAGGATCTGAAGGACTAAGCTATTTTGCTTCTTCAAAAAGGGGAGAACACCTGGGGGTAATTTCAATAAACGAAAAATTTGTGAAGGAACCTCAAATTCAGAAAATTGAATGAGTCTTCAGGAAGTTTATTCCAGGGGGACCAGACGATGGGTGACCGCACAACGGACCAGCATCGGCATATCGACCACCTGCAGTTTACTCATCATGTTCTGACGATGAGCTTCCACGGTCCTTGGGCTGATTTCGAGGTCATAGGCTATTTCCTTGGTGGTTGAACCGTTGACCATCATTTTCAAGATTTCCTTTTCCCGCGGAGTCAGCAGATTGGTGAGAAGGTTGCGTGCTTCGGCAAGTTCCATCTCCGCTTTTTTGCGGCTGCTGACATTGCGGATGGTCAGAACCGCTCCGGTGATTTCTTCCGATTCATTATAAATCGGCGCTGCGGCAGCATCGATCATGATCCGGTGTCCGTCGCGGCTGATCAAAACCGGATCTTCATCAATCAGGCAGGCCACGTTTTCCCCATCCAAAGCCTGGTCGATCAGGTCCGGCACAATAGGGTATTTTGAGGTTTCCTCCAACTGCATGATTTCCTGGAGATCGTTTCCCTGAGCCGTGTTCTCACTCCAGCCCAGCATTTCCTCGGCGACAGGGCTCATGCTGGTTACGGAACCATCCAAGCCGACGGTGATTACCCCGTCGCTGATGCTCTTCAGAAGCAGTTCAAGCCAGCGTTCATGCTCTTTCACCCGTTGTTCCATACGGTGACGGTAGAGAGACACTTCGATGTTGGTGTGAAGTTCGCGTTCCTTGTAGGGCTTGATCAGGTAACCAAACGGTTCTGTGATTTTCGCGCGCTGCAGAGTTTCATTGTCCGAGTAGGCTGTCAGAAATATTACCGGAATCTCGTTTTTTTTTTGAATCCAGCCCCTCGACTCCATCCATCGGACCTTCCAGCATGATATCCATCATCACCAGGTCCGGTTCAGAATGTTCCATGATCCTCATCGCGTCCTCTCCTTTGGCAGCGGTTCCGCAGACCTGATAGCCCAGGTTGATCAGTTGGTCTTTAAGGCTTTCTGCAACAATCGCCTCATCCTCGACAATGAGGATGCGGGAGGCTTCGGTTGGTTCTGTTGGATTATTGAGAAAAGGAGTCATGGGCTTGTAATTGGAAAATGGAAAGAAAAGGAAGTCCCAGCTTCACGTTCCAGTTCGAGCTTTCCTTTCAATTGTTGGGTAAGGACTCGGACCAATCTCAAACCTAAACTATCAACATTTTTTATTTCGATTGAATCCGGCAAACCGACGCCATTGTCTTTAAAAAGAAGATGCAGCTTTTTGGAAGGTTTCTCCTCGATACGGATCAACATTTTCCCGGTACTATCATCCGGGAACGCATATTTCAGGGTATTCGATGTCAATTCATTGAGAATCAGCGCACAGGGAATAGCCATATCAACATGCAGGGATACTGGTTTCATTTGAAACTGCAGTTCGATTTTCCCCGGGTAAACCTCGTAGGACTGGAAAATGTCCGTCACCAGTTCCCGGATGTATTGATCAAAGCGGACCCGACTCAGATCTTCCGATTGATAGATTTTTTCATGGATCAAGGCCATCGACTGGATCCGGTGCTGACTTTCCTGAATCAGGCTAAGACGGTCCGGATCTTCGGTCCTCAACTTCTGCATCGTAAAAAGGCTCGAAATCACCTGGAGGTTGTTTTTGACCCGATGGTGAATTTCCCTCAGCAGGGTTTCTTTTTCATTAAGAGACTCCTGCAGGCGCTTTTCAAACATCATCCGCTCGCTGATGTCCCTCAGAACCACCGTGTAGATCTTCTCTCCCAAAACTGTAACCTGGGAAATGTTGGCTTCCGCCAGGAATTCCGTCCCGTCTTTTTTCTTCGCGATGATTTCTGAACGGTCGTTCATCCGTTTCGAAACCTTACCTGATTTACCAAAGTTCTGGACGTGTTTCCGATGCGTATCATGAAACCGGTTGGGAATGAGCATACTGAGGTGGCGCCCTTCAACTTCATTTTTGAGGTACCCGAAGGTTTTTTCCGCGCCATAATTGAAGAGTGTGATCTGCTGTTTTGAATCGACTGAGATGATGGCATCTTCAGCCGAATCAACGATCCCCGCCAGCCTCGTTCTCGATTCCAGAAGTTCAACACTTCTTTGAGTAATCTGTTCTTCAAGATCGGTCCGGTACCGCCAAAGTTCCTCCTCCATCCGCCTCAGTTTAGTCACATCGAGCCCGGTGACGGAATAGCACTGGATCGTATTCTCCTCAAAATAGGTTGATATCGTGAATGAAATCAGCCGGGAGCCCCCATCACGGCAGCGCCACTGGTGTTCATAAGAAGAACGGTAGGGAGGCTCCAATGCTTCCTCAAAAAGGTTCTGGATGAATTCCCTTTCTTCCGGAGGGAAAAAAACTTCCCAGAACATCCGTCCTTCGGTTTCTTCCAGACTGTAACCCGTTGCCTCACGGCAGACCCGGTTACAATATCTGATAGTGCCATCCGGATTCACCTGTAAAAAAAGAGTATCTATGGTATCAAACAGTGCCTCAGAACATTCCATTGGTTTTTTGTGTTTGACTGAATCTGTAAGAAAACGATCCAACAAATCGGTTTTCAACATTTGATGCATGCTGATTTCTAAAAAATCAATGATAATAATGGAAGTTTCGGCCCTGAATCTTCAAGTCTTACGGCAGGCCGGAGGATGGGTTCAGGCGATGAATTGTCGTCCTTCGTTTTTGACACAGAGAACCGGGCAGGGAGCATAACGGGTGACTTTTTCCGTGGTACTGCCTTTCATACTGTATATCAACCCCTTGTATCCGTGACTGCTCATGATGATCAGGTCGCATGCTTCCTTTTTGGCGGCATTGATGACTTCTGAAACAACATCCCCCTTCCTCACTTCAAGTTCACAGGGTATTTCTTTTTGAAAACTCTCCCAGAATTGCTTTAATTTTGTACATGCGCCCATATTCTGTCCCTCTGCAGACTCGGATGCGATCTCTTGATCTTCATCCGAATCAAAGCTTTCCTGCACACAAATGAGTTTGATCGTTGCATTGCTTTCTTGAGCCAGGCGGATGCCGTACTTGATGGAAATCCGACTGTGATCCGAACAATCCGTGGGAATCAGAATGAGTTTCAATCCAGAAATCAATGCGTTTAAAACTCCACTCCTGATGGGATGAACCGCTTCATTTTGAGTATTTGAAATTTCTAAATTGGTAGATTCAATCATAGTCATGAAAAACTAGGGGGTTCTATACGTAAATTTACGTAGTTCAATCCTGAGAACTTGGTGAACAAGCCCCGGAGGGATTGAGACACAAAAAAACAGTTCGGATCAAATTATTGCATCAGCAATAAGAACCCTATTCGTAAACCTACGGATAAAATTAGATGATGTTAAAAAACGAGGGAGGAAACGGGGATATTCATCTCCAGATTCCTAAAGCTGAAGAAGGATTTGGGAAACCTAAAAAAAAATATGGGAAAGTTCAGAACAACTGGAGAATGAGCGGTTCTTGAAACCGAAATTCTGGGAAATGAGAAAGGGATGACAGCAGAATCAACTGTCATCCCGTGAATGTTTTTATCCCTAAATGCCGGCCATGCAGAGGTATTTCACTTCAAGGTATTCATCGAGGCCGTACTTGGAACCTTCACGACCGATCCCGGATTCCTTCATCCCGCCGAAAGGTGCAACTTCGGTCGACATGATACCGGTGTTGATCCCGACCATTCCATATTCCAGGGCTTCAGAAACCCTCCAGATCCGGCCGATATCCCTGCTGAAAAAATAAGACGCGAGCCCGAATTCAGTGTCATTGGCCATCCTGATCGCTTCTTCTTCGGTGCTGAAACGGAATACCGGTGCCAGCGGTCCGAAGGTTTCCTCATGGGCAACCAGCATATCCTCTTTCATGTTGCTCAGCACGGTCGGCTGGAAGAAATTCCCGCCAAGATCATGACGCGCTCCACCACTCAAAACCGACGCTCCTTTTTCGACCGCGTCCTGAATATGGCTTTCGACCTTGGTAAGGGCGGCAGGATTGATCAAAGGGCCCTGCTGACATCCCTCTGAAAAACCATCTCCGACTTTGAGTTTTGCCGCCCCTTCCGCAAGTTTGCGGGTGAATTCGTCATAGATCCCATCCTGGGCCATGATCCGGTTCGCACAAACACAGGTCTGCCCCGCATTTCTGAACTTACAATCCAGAGCCCCCTGAACCGCCGCATCCAGGTCTGCATCATCGAAAACAATAAATGGCGCATTCCCGCCGAGTTCGAGAGAAAGTTTTTTCATCGTCTCGGAACACTGCTTCATCAGCAGTTTCCCGACTCCGGTGGAACCGGTGAAACTCAACTTGCGGACGATCGGGTTTGAGGTCAGTTCTCCCCCCACCGCAATCGCGTCTCCTGGAACCACGCTGAGGATCCCTTTAGGAACTCCGGCACGTTCTCCCAATTCACACAGTGCCAACGCGGAAAAGGGTGTATCCGGTGCAGGTTTGATGATCATCGGGCAACCTGCCGCCAGTGCCGGACCTGCTTTACGGGTGATCATCGCCGCAGGAAAATTCCAGGGAGTGATCGCAGCCGTGACCCCGACCCCCTCCTTAACGACCAGCAATCGGCGGTCAGGCATATGGGTCGGAATGGTCTCACCATACATCCGTTTTGCTTCCTCAGCGAACCATTCAAAAAATGACGAGGCATAAAGGATCTCCCCGTGTGATTCTGCCAGGGGTTTGCCCTGTTCTGCCGTCATCAGGATGGCAAGGTCTTCCTTGTTCTCGATCATCAACTCATACCATCTCCGCAGAATTTTCCCTCGTTCCTTGGCAGGGGTTGCCTTCCAGGCTGGCATAGCCTGATTCGCCGCTTCGATGGCCTTTCTGGTTTCCTGCTGCCCACATCGCGGTACCGTCCCCAAGACCCCACCTGTTGCCGGATTCAGCACATCATCCTTCTCACCACTGTCGGCGTCTGACCAGTTCCCTGCGATGTAGGCCTGTTCACGGAATAAACTGAGATCTTTCATCCCCAAAGCTTTTAGTGTTTCTGCAGACATTTCATTACCTCTTTTCTGTGTCAATGAATCAATCAGGTTGATGCGTCTTGAATTGTTCTTTTAGTTTTCAATACCAGAATATTGTGGAGTTATAAAAACCCTTCAAGTCATTAATCACATTGCCCCTTCAACTCTATGAAGAAAGAACAATACTTTCCTGATCTTTTATCCAATCAACCTCATGATTTTTTCATCCGTGTTGACTTATTTAAAAAAACACGAAGATTGACATTTACTTTCTAGCATTGAAAAAAAAACTCCCTGACAGTAGCCTTATTTCCATTGAGGATGATCAGAAAAACCAAGGAACTTTATGTATGACTTAAGACTCGATCGCAAATTGACCAAAAGCATGTTCGCAAAATGGGACAAGGAAACCAAGGACTGGGTGGTGAATGCAATTGCCAGCCTGGTGGTGGTTGACCAGGTGGTGGAAAGCCATGAAATGGTGGCCCTCCAGGAAGCGATTGAACTGCTGGATTCAAGGAATGAGATTGAGAACCTGATGAAAATGATCAAACAGAAAAAGATGTTTAAAATCGATAATTTGAACACTTCCATGAGTCAGGCGGGTGAGATCTATTTTTACCTGGCAGCGATTGCCTGTATCGATGGCAAGATGAAAAAAGTCGAAGCTGACCTGCTCAAGGAACTCGGACAAAAACTGAACCTTCCCGTAGATTTCCAAAAAGCGGTGATGAAATGGGGAATTAATCAGATGAACCACAATCAACGCTGGTCCCAGGAACAAAATATTCTGAATCAGCAAAAAGATGTTCTTCTGAAGGCACTTTAGATGGGAAAGTTCCGGGGCCTTTTCCTGATCTTGTTTTTTGTGTTCTCAGGAATTTTATCCCGAACCCCGGTTTCTGATTTTTTACGGATGGTTCCGGAGATCCATTTTTCTCGTCCTTTTATTCCAACCTTAACCGCTGCAGAAATCAGAACTGCTGGTTCCAAGCGAAGTCTTGGTGCAGGAATGTTTCTGGTAGCCACTCCGGAACTGTTGCATTCGGCCTTTGATCAAACCGTGATCCTGCTGCTTGACCATGGAACCCAGGGGGCAGTTGGTGTGGTGATCAACAAACCAAGCCCCATCCCTTTTTCCCAGGTTCTGGTCGACCCTCCGGAACAGACAAAATGGCCTGAAAAACTCTATTGGGGAGGACCGGTTTCCAGCGGGACCCTGCATCTGCTCCTGAAAACAAATGAAACGTCGGATGGAATGCGGAAAATGGTCGAAGACCTCTACTGGGTCCATGATTCGGAAAGGTTGGAAACCATCCTGAAACAAGGTTGGCCGGACAGCGAAGCCAGGGTCTATGCCGGCTATTCCGGATGGGCACCGGGACAACTGGAGGATGAAATCCTCAGAGGATCATGGAAAATTCTGGAAGCCGATGTTGAATCCGTGTTCAATCCTGATTCCGGAAAAATATGGAAGGAATTGTTTTTCCTCAGTAACTCACACTGGGGGATGACCCGCATCAAGCAACAACAACATCATGCCTCAATCCCTGCTCTTCCGAGAGGAATGCCTGAGGGCTGAATTTAGGTTCAAATTGATCCAATTTCATTGCTTCAAACAGAAACACCTGCCCTATCCAATCGCTTTTGAAGGATTCTCTGGACCTGGTTCTGCTTTGAATCTTTAAAACGGTAGGGAATCAGGATCAGTGAAGAGAGAATGAGAAAGATTCCCACCCCGGGCCCAAAGAACCAAGCCAGGGCCAGGCTTACTTCTTCTTCCTGAATCTGGTTCGGCACGAAGCCGATCCCTGAAAGTAAGATTCCTGCGGCAAAAAAGGCAGAGGCACGGGAAAGTTTGGAAGCAAAACGCCAGATCCCGAAATACATTCCTGCCGCCTCTCCTTTTCCCCTGACCCGGTGGAGGTCGATGACATCCGTCAAAATCGAATCCAGTAACACCACCGAACCCACCAAGATTCCCAGCAATCCGCCTGCGACCCAGAGGGGAGTCCAAAAGCTGCCGGGTTGGAACAATAGATAAACCACCGAGGTTCCAATACCAAGCCCCAGAATTCCGTAGCGCAACGGAATGAGTTTGCCGAAACGCTTTGAGATCCAGACCCAACCCATCAGCGACATCGTCAGGAAGATCATGAAGGAGACCAGCAGAATTCCCACTTCCGACTCATCCATCATCAGGCGATAACGGTAGTAATAACGGGCCAGGGATGAATTGAGACTGACCCCGAAGGTGGCAACCGTGTACGCAATCAGAAGCGGCCAGAATGCCTGGTTGGTCAAAATACTTTTGAATTCATCAGACCAATGTTCTGTTTTTTCATTCTGAAGCAAATGTTTCTTTCTTCGAACCGTCAACCAACTGGTGAAACCTGAAAGGATGATCAAGGCTGCCAAAAGCCAGGAAACCTGACTCATCGCTTCCAGTTTTTCTGCAGGACTTTGGGCGGAAGTCAAAAAATAAACAGGAAGTCCTGCCGCTATCAGGGCACCAAGATTTCCAAAAGCAAAACGTAATGCAAAGAGGACGGATCGTTCATTCCTGTCATGACTCAGGTCTGAAGTCATCGCCATGTAGGGGACTGAAAATATCGTCATTGCAGTATTCAGAACAAGGTAGGAACCCAACATATACAGAAACCCATATTCAGGGATCACTCCGGAAGGAGGGCTGAAAAGCAGAATCAAACTCGCAGCCAAAATCAGTGTCCCCAAAAAAAGATAAGGCGCCCTTCCCTTGAAATGGTTTAAGGTCCTATCCGATAATTTCCCCATCAACGGGTCCGTCACTGCATCCCAAAAAAGACCGATAAATCCTGCCAAACCTGCCCAAAACGGAGAAATCCCGACAATGTCCGTGTAAAAGCTTAGGAGGTAAAGACGCAGGAGTAGTTCAGTTGCGTTGATTCCTGATTCTGCGAAGGAATATCCGATTTTAAATCGGGCACTTAAAATTTTTCTATGTTTCAAGGGATCTAGATTTATATTCAATACAGGTTTCAACTTTTAAAAAGAAAAATAACAAAAATCTTTTCATCTAAAATATCGGCAATCTGTTTTGTGGATGATTACGGGCATCATTTATTTCTCGATCAAATCATCAGGTTTGATCATGCTTGAATTTAATCATCCAATGATCTCTTTCAGTTTGACAATCATGAGATGTGCTGATTATTTTCAGTCTTTCATAAAAAAGACACCTTCGCTTCAATCTGATTATGAATACCCACCACCACTCAACAGTTCCTTCCGATCCTGAACTGCGGGTCAAGGCCCTGGAGTCTCTTCTGGTAGAGAAAGGGCTGGTGGACCCAAAGACCCTCGATGAACTGGTAGATCTTTACGAGACGAAAATCGGCCCAAGAAACGGGGCAAAAGTGGTCGCCAAGGCCTGGAAGGATCCAGAGTTTAAAAAATATCTGCTTGAAAAACCTACCGATGCGATCGCCTCCATCGGATACCGGGGTCGTCAGGGGGAGCACATGCGAGTGGTGGAAAACACTGCGGACATCCACAACATCGTCGTCTGTACTCTTTGTTCCTGCTATCCCTGGCCGGTTCTCGGGCTTCCTCCGGTCTGGTACAAATCCGCACCTTACCGCTCCCGGGTGGTCAGTGATCCCCGTTCGGTATTGGAGGAATTCGGAACCCAACTGGCAGAAGATGTGGAAATCCGGGTCTGGGATTCGACATCTGAAATGCGGTACTTTGTCCTTCCGGAAGCCCCTGCTGATTTCCAGAACAAATCCCTGGATGAATTGGAATCGATGGTGACCCGGAATTCCATGATCGGTGTTGAGAAAATCAAGGAACCGGAGAATCGATCATGAACAGTGCCCATGATCTGGGAGGCAGGCACGGTTTCGGACCCATTGCTCCTGAAGCCGAAAACAGTGAACCGGTATTTCATGAAGACTGGGAACGTAAAGCCTTGGCCTTGGTCCTTGCCGCAGGATCTCTGGGGCAATGGAATTTAGATGAATCCCGGTATTCCCGTGAGTCTCAGCATCCCGTCGATTACCTGAGACAGAGTTATTATGAAAACTGGCTCAGCGGGCTTGAGAAACTTCTTGTGGAAAAAGGACTGGTTACAGAAGAAGAACTTTCCTGCGGTAGAGCGTTTTCCAAAGCTGAGGAGGAACTTCAAAAACGATTACTTCAGCCTGAAAAGGTTTATTCAACCATTGAAAAAGGAGGTTCTACCCAAATGGAAAGTGATGAACCTCCTGAATTCAACATCGGCGATCGAGTCCGGGCAAAAAACCGGCATCCCCTGACCCATACCCGCGAACCTGGATATTCCAGGGGCAGGGAGGGGATCATCGAGGCCCATTACGGTGCTCATGTCATGCCTGATCAGAATGCGCTTGGAAACCGCATCGGGGAGCATCTTTATTGCGTTCGTTTTGATGCCGGGGAATTATGGGGAAAAGATACTCCTTCCAAGCATCTGGTCTTCATCGACTTATGGGAATCCTACCTGGAGCCCGCGTGAACACAGGCGAAACGGCAGATAAGTCGATCACGGATCTCAAAATGTCAGTCTTGGAAAAGAATCATGAGGGTCCTGTTTTTAAGGAACCATGGCAGGCTCAGGCTTTTGCAATGGCCGTCACTCTCTCAGAAGCAGGCTTGTTCAGCTGGCAGGAATGGAGCAGCGAATTAGGTGCCAGCATCCAGTCACGGCAAAAGAAAGGGGATCCAGATGATGGTGAGACTTATTATCTACATTGGCTGGAAACTCTAGAAAAAATGCTTTCCAGGAAAAATCTAATCGAACACGCAGACCTTCTTCAGCGCATCACTGAGTGGAAAGAAGCCTATCTCAAGACTCCCCACGGACAACCCGTTCAATTGGAATCTTGCTGATCATCTATCAGTAAACATTTCTCAAGTCCATCTTAGTTTTTTCCTTTCCAATTTTCCATAAGGCCTGGATGAAGGGATGGCGATCTTGTATTGATGCGCTTCGTCGTAACCGCTAGAATTCACCTTCCGAAATGACCTGGCGACTGTTCCTTGTCGATTTAAGGAGGAAATCCCCGTAGAACAAAACTGAATCCTGACTATTCAATTCATCATTGTTCAAACAAATTTGAACCTGTTTAAAACCATTTATCCCTTAACAAATGAATAAAGACAAAGTCGAAGAAGGCATCAAGATGATGCTGGAGGGGTTGGGTGTTGATTTAAATGGATCCCATTTCAAAGACACCCCCAAAAGAGCAACAAGAGCATGGACTAATGAACTATGCTCAGGTCTGGGAGAACAGTCTTTTGAATTAACGACTTTTGACATCGAGCCTGATTATGAACCGAGCATGGTGGTGCTCCAGCATATCCCGGTCAAATCCTTATGTGCCCATCATCTGCTTCCTTTTGTCGGAGAGGCAACGGTAGCCTACATTCCAAATAAGATGCTGTGCGGGCTTTCGAAACTGGCCAGAGTCGTTGACTATTTCGCGAGACGTCCCCAGGTCCAGGAAAAGCTGACCCATGACATCGCAAAATATTTACGCAGTCAGCTCGACCCACAGGGTGTTGGTGTGATCATCAAGGCCAACCACATGTGCATGCAAATGCGGGGAGTCAATCATGACGGAACGATGACCACCAGCTCTCTGAAAGGATCTTTCATCAAGGAAGGACCGGTTCGGGCTGAGTTTATGGCCCTTGCCCATTCCCAAACCTTAAAGAAGGTCTAGGCTAATCATTTTTTGATAGAGGAAAAGAAACCAGAAAATGGAGAGGCGTTCCGGGAAATTAAAACTGGATGCCCATCCCACCGGTTAAGGAAAGTCCGCCTGCATTGAATTTTTCGGTGGTACCTCCTGCTTCCAGTTCGGGTTGATAAACCCTCCATGCAGGTCGGACGTAGGCATGCACCAATTGGTTCCTGAACACAAAATAATGCATGGCTTCACCGTGCAATTCCCAGCCAAGTTTCGCTGTGCCAGCATCAATTGAATTCATTCCCTTGGGAAGCAGTTGGACGCTCCCGGCTTCAGCCCCGAATGCAAATTGCACCGGGCGCTCAGGCCACTGAAAAACATAATCCAGACCGAGGGTGTAGAATTCGAGGCTCTTTGTATTGGATTCATAACGTTGCAATCCCAAGCTATGTCTTAAGGGAGTTTCATCCCGGTATTCTCC
>LNZD02000033.1:31690-35220 GCA_001469005.2 SAR324 cluster bacterium lautmerah10 | reverse complement strand
TTATGAGCGGCGGCGGAGATAAGCATTTGATCAGATTTCCGGAGATTTTCCCACCCTGATCTATTTATTCCTAAACTTAACATTGTTGCGGGTTCATGCATTCCTGGATAATAATAGTATTTTGCGGCTTCATAAAATTTGTAAGCCTCATCATTCCACGGACCTACCCATTCAGTCGCATCAATTGCGCCAGAGATCAAATTTTCATAAATTTGCCCACCTGGTAAGCCTACTGGTGATGCACCTAGTTTTGCGATTACATCCCCCCCGAGTCCGGGCATTCGCATTTTAAGCCCTTTAAAATCATCTGGGCTGTTCATTTCTTTCCTGAACCAACCACCCATTTGAACACCTGAATTACCACAGGGCATTGCTTTTATATTATATTGCTCTCCTAGTTCATCTAGAAGTTCTTGACCTCCCCCAAAATTCATCCATGAATTAATCTCACTAAAAACCATTCCAAATGGAACAGCTGCAAAATAATTAAAACCAGGATGTTTCCCATTCCAATAATATTCTGCAGAATGGTACATTTGAGAATTTCCAGAGGCGACTTCATCGAAAACATCAAGCGGTTTTACTCTTTCTCCACCGGCATAATAAGTTACTTGTATTCTGCCATCAGAGATATCTGTCAAACTTTTTGCAAAGTTTTGAGCTCCAGTACCTAAACCAGGGAAATCTCTTCCCCAAGTTGCAACCATAGTTATCTCAACTCTACTTTGAGCAATCGCAGGTGCAGGGAAGGTGGATGCGGCGACGGCGGTGGCTCCACCGGCGACGGATGCATTCTTTAGGAATTTTCTTCGTTTCATTTTGCTCCTAATTTGGAATTATGAAATAAACCTTAAACATAAACTGTAAAAGGAACTAATATATTTCACTATTTTCAAAAATAGATCCATAAATTTTTACAAAAGAATCTTGGATTTAGTAAAAGTACGAACTCATTTTATTTGGAAACAAGATGCATCGAATCGGGATTGACCTGGGAGGGACGAAAACAGAACTGATCGTGACGGGTGAAAACCCTCTTGATGTGATCGAGAAAAAGAGGGTGGAAACCGAGCGTTCCGGTTATCAGGCACTTCTCAAACAATTGGAAGATCTTGTTGATTCGGTGGGTAATCTTGCACTGGAAAATCCTGCAGTAGGGCTTGGTGCACCGGGATTTGTAGATCCGAAAACAGGAGCCGTTGGCAGTTCCAACCTCAGGCCCTTGAGCTTCAAACCATTCCAGGACGATCTCCAAAAAAGACTCGGAATGCCGGTCAGGGTGGTCAACGATGCCAACTGCTTTGCCTTGAGCGAGGCTTTGCATGGGGCAGGCAAGGGGTACGGCATGGTTTTGGGGATCATCCTTGGAACAGGCATGGGAGGAGGATTGGTTTTGGATGGAAAACTGTGGTCCGGAAGTCAGGGGATTGCCGGAGAATGGGGACATGCCACCGTGAACTCGGAAGGCCCCGCATGCTATTGCGGCAGGCGCGGGTGTCAGGAACTTTATCTTTCTGGAACAGGGATACAACGGATGTATCGTGAACGAACCGGCTCGGATTTGGGAGTTCAGCAGATTTTTGAAGCTTCGCAGGAAGGAAACGATGCCGATGCAGTTCAGGTGATGGAAATTTTTCTTGAAACCTTTGGTCAGGCCTTAGGCAACCTGGTGATGTCCTTGGACCCGGATGTCATTGTTATTGGAGGAGGCGTTTCCAATCTTCCCATTCTTTACAAGGAAGGTCTCCAACGTGTTTCTGCTCAGGTATTTCAGGGCAGACAGAACATCCGCATCGTCCAGAATCAGCTGGGAGATTCCAGCGGAGTTTACGGTGCAGCTGCTGCTGCGGGGACTACGGTTTGAATCCTGGAAAATTCTGGCTCAGGGTTTGGGTTGCCCGGACGGTTTTGGGATTGATGCTCCTTGTAATGGCATCGAATCCTTCCCGTGCCGCCGAAAGCTGGGCCTGTGCCGGATACACTCTGGCTGAATATCTGATTCCCGGACTTGGTTATGGTCTGATGGGGGATTTCGACAAAATGCTCATTTTTGGAGGATTACGCTGGAGTGCATCCGCAAAATATTACAGTTACTCGCAAAGTCCGAGTTACCAGGAGGATATTGAAGACATCTACAAAGAGACCGAACTTGAAGACGATAAGACCCGGACGGACATTTATTTTTCCAAAGAAACTTTTTACGGGAGATCTTTCGCAAGCATCTACAGCAATCTGACCTTCATTACCTTTTATGACCTTTATGATGGTAATTGCGAAGAGAACCCAGAAACTTATGGTTTGATTTTTTCTCCGTTCAGGATCTGGGATTATGGAACCGAACCGACTTTCTGGGCTCCGACGATTTATGCCGGGGCGGTTCCGATGGATGGGGATCTGGTGACCTATCATGTGGATCCCGATTTAACCCGCGACCAGATGCTGAGGCAATCGTTTCTGCAGTATCAACTGGTAGGTGTCGGAGAAGAAATGCTCTTCCGTGGGGTGATTCAGCGTTCCCTCTTTAATTTGTATTCAAAGGGTTTCAGCAAAGGCTTTTCCCGCTGGAGCAGTATTCTGACCGCCAGTGCAATCTTCGGGGCTGCTCATACCGGACAAGGATTTACCGCGACCCCGGCTGCGGCTTTTTTAATGGGAGTTTATTTCGGCTGGCTCTACCACCCTGCCGACGGGGATTTCAATCTGGTTGAACCCATCGCGGTTCATTCCTGGTGGGACACGATTCTGGTTCACCGAATGCTCTCTGAATCCCAGTTTACGGAACGCTCTGAGGGAGAAACTGCTAAGAATGCAAACCTCGCTTCAGGCTCCCGATTTTATCCCCTTTTTGGTTTTCGCTCCCGTTTCTGATCCTCTTTGTTTTTTTGTTAAAGCTTCTTCCCTGGATGCCGATACAAGATTCAAATGGTTTCCAAAAGGGAGATGCTCCCTCGTTGACATAACAGGATTAGGTTCCTCAAGTTTCTCGTAAGTTTGTCGATAAGGAAACCGGTGCCGGATTCAACAGGCTTCAAGCATGTTGATCTCCGCTGATACTGGTTCTTTGAATAAAAAAAGTTTTCAGGCGAGGTCTGGAATCGGGTTCTGATGAGCGTTGGAATCAGAGCGGGATGATATTTTGTGGTATAGGCCACAAATCGGAATCCCTGCAGAAGATCCATGCTTATCGATGGAAATACAGGACTTGGACATTGTTATTGTGTCCAAACAAGAATTTCCAAGAAAATCAGAACATTACGATTGCGATGCTGAACTTGCTCGGGAATACATTGATCCAATCACCATGTCCAAAATATGGATCTGGCAGGAATCGATGTGTCGAATCGGGACTCGCAATTGATGCTTCTCCCGTTCAAATCAACACAGCATGGTTGCGGTGGTTGATTGACGGAAGAGCCAATCAATTCGCAAAGAAAACAAATGGATTTTGTTGATCCCGAAACTCGAAAATCTGAGATAAGGAAGTAAAGCACAGGTGACTTTTAGGGTAATGCCTCAAATCAAGAGGCAGG
>LNZD02000033.1:0-31671 GCA_001469005.2 SAR324 cluster bacterium lautmerah10 | reverse complement strand
CAGTGCTTTACAATGAAACCTTGACCTCAGAAAATGAATATCGAAATGAGTCCATTGATCATGGGTAAGGCGATGAAGAACGAATGTTTATGTCATGTATTTGATTAATTCATTACGTTTAGCATTGCTCTGATCACTGCGTTTCAACTCTTAATGATTCTGCATGAGAGCCGAATCATTGAAAGTTAAAATGCATGCCGACCAAGGTTTGCAGAACAAAGATAAGTTAGTCGCGTTGAATTGGTTTGAACGCGAAACCAAGAATTACGCCCATTGCTTAGGGCTAGAAATACGAGAGACGGCTGCGGAATGAACCGTATGCTGAATGGAAACCTGAACCTGTTCAAGGAGGATTGAGTATGCCTTAGGATTTAGAACAGCGATTTTAAGTTGTTTATAAATCCATGAAACGATTTTAAGTGAATGATGTGTGGCTTTTCTTAGAGCATTAAGAAGGGCTGAATACGTCATATAATTATATTTTTTAAGATCTATGAGATGGGTGTCATTTCATAGAAAACCCTTAATCAAAGGAGGGCACCATGCGTGTCAATCATAATATCAGTTCAATGACGGCCCTGAGGCATTTGGGGAACACCTCCAATGCGACCGACAAGAACCTGGAGCGATTATCTTCCGGGTTAAAAATCAATTCTGGTGCGGACGGACCTGCAGATCTCATGATTTCAGAGCAGATGCGGGCTCAGGTGGCGGGTTTGAATCAGGCGGTGAGGAACTCAGAAACTTCAATTTCCATGGTTCAAACTGCAGAAGGAGCACTGAATGAAGTCAGTTCCATCCTGGTTAATATGCGTCAATTAGCACTCCATGCCGCCAACTCCGGTGCAAACGATCGGAAGATGCTCCAGGCAGACCAGAATGAGATTGAAAATCTGCTGGGAACCATCGACCGCATCGCAAGAAGTACCCAGTTCGGGACCCGGGTTCTGTTTGATGGAAGCAATCAGGCCAGCGGTGTGACAGTGGGGGACGGACTGAGTTTCATCAGTGCAACTCCCAAGACTCAGGAAGCTCCGACGAAGAGCGGTTATGAAGTCGATATCCAACAAGTTGCGACACGGAGTTTTGTTTCTGGCAATCGGGGGATCACCATTGAAGATTTGGATCAGGGTATCACGATGGTTATCAATGAAGGCGGACGAGTCGCCAAACTGAATTCCAAGGAAGATGAAAATCTGCAGGAAATCATCTCACAGATGGTCAATAATTTCAGACTCTCCCCAGAAATTTTCTCACGATCTGACACAGAAGCTACTCTTCGTGATCTTGTTGCCAGAAAACTTCAGGAAAAGGCCCAAGACAATGGTCTGAAAGTCGATGTTTTCATCGATGAGATGGGAATGCTGACCGTCAGGCACAAGCATTTTGGCAGTAAGCCGACTTTCAGTGTTGTTTCAGAAACAGCGGATATTCTTGGAGATGAGGCTAATATCGCCAAATATTCTGATGGCGGTCGTGATGTTGCCGGTTTCATTGGAGGAGAAGTAGGGATCGGTGACGGTCAGTATCTTCACGGCGCCAAAGGAACCCCTCTGGAAGGAATGGTCCTTCAATACGACAATGTTCTGGAAAAGCGATTGGTGGACATCAAGGATGCTCAGGGTAATGTAGTCAGTCAGGAGCTTGTCCAGCAATCCAACGATGAACTGGTTGGAAAGAAAGTGGATGGTTATGCCCATCTGGCGCAAAACTCCCTGGAATATCAAGTGGGAGCGAATTACCGACAAACCGTGGCTTTCTCCTTGGATGATTTACGCAGTGAGAACATGGCAACCGGGGTTGAGAACGAGAGTGATTATCGGAGTCTAGCGGATCTCGATGTGACCACTTCCGTCGGAGCACAGGATGCGATCAACATGATTGATGATGCGATCGAACAGGTCAGTGAACTCCGTGCAAACATGGGTTCTTTCCAGAAAAACGCCCTGGAATCTAACCTCAGGAATTTGCGTGTAGCCAGCGAGAACCTGACCCAGGCCGAGTCGGTATTGCGTGATTCGGACATGGCGGCTGAAATGAGTGAATTCACCAAAAATCAGATTCTGCTTGCATCCGGTACGGCGATGTCGGCCCAGGCGAATCAGATTCCGAAATCGGTCCTTCAGTTGTTGGGTAGCGCTACGAGCTAATCCTAAATGGTCAACCAGCCGGCCTGATTCCAGGCCGGTGGTTGGATCATAGAGCCCGGGCAGGCTCTGGAAGCGTATTGAATGCAGTACGTTTTCAAATCTTTCCCGGAAACAAAACATTCCGGAATTGATCTTTGATATTCAAATCAGATTCGAGTTGTTGATCTTGATGAGAATCAATCCCATTCAAGTTGTTTGTTTCTATTAAAAAATAAACAAATTCACACTTGTGTGAGATGAATTGAGTGATTGGTCTCCATCAAAATATTCTTGTTCATCGAAGTTAAGAGTATTCCCTGAAAGCCTTGGATTTATGAATCCATCGTCAAAGAAATACTTCCTTAACAAAGCGTGAAAGAATGGTCATGTAAGCAATCAGAATGGTTCCTACTTCTGAAAAGAGAATTCAATGAACCCATTGTGTTTAAAAAGAATTCCACATGATCCAATCGGATATGGAAGATGAAAGAGTTCAATATTGCTTGTATAGGTAATTTGAACTCAGGGTTTCATTTCTAAGAGATTCAAGCGATTTACCAGATGTGAATGAAAACAGCTCGAACGAATGAATATCAAATTTAATAAAATTATTATTTTATAGACAGTCAAAGTGCTGTCATTAAACGACCCTTATCAATGAGGTCTTATGTCGATCATGAACATTCAATCGGGAATGAATTCCTTCAATCATAATTATTTGGTTTCAAACCGTAAGAAATCCAAAAAAGCTGATGAACATGAAGGAACCATGCTGAACGGAGATGGATTGGTTGGTTACAACATCGATTTACTGAATGGCCGTGAGCATCTCACCATTGAGAATTTGAATCATGAAATCATAGGAGCAGAATCCAATCTTTCATTGGTTCAAACCGCAGCTTGTGCGCTTCAATCTTTAGAAAACCAGCTCTCAAGGATTTCAAATTTTGTCAAAGACATTTCTGGTTCAGAAGAAAGTGAAACAACCGGAACTTCAGCATCTATGTTGGAGTTACAAAAGCTACTCAATGAATTCGATCAGATAGCAACCCAAACCCAGTATGGGAAAGACCGTTTGCTGGACGGAAGTCATAGTGTCAAAGCCATCGTCAACGGTGAGGATTTGGAAATGGTTGAAATTGGAGAAAATGTTCATTCATCTCCAGTCAGAGGTTATCCGGTCATGATTCAACAGTCTGCGTCCCGAGCATTCCTTAAAGGCAAAATCCCTTTAAGTCAGAATTTAATTGAACGTGGAGAACAGATGTTGGTCCGGGAAGGTAATTCCTTGATCAAATTCACATCGCGTTCCGGAGATGACCTTGTGCAGACATTGAAAAGATTCCAAATGTTGATCAAGAAACATGGTTTGCCGATTGAAGTTGATTGTTTTGACGATGGCAAATTGATGCTTCAACACCTGAATTATGGAAGTCAGTATCAGTTTGGCGCAGCAAGCACGACTCCAGGCGTTCTTTCATCGGAAAGTGGACAGATCGAACTTTCCTATCCTGGAAGAGATGTTGTCGGCTCCATCAATGGAGAACCTTGTATTGGAAAAGGACAGATCCTAGAAGTCCTCGACCCCTCTTCCAAAGTGGCTGGACTGAGAGTCCGCTATTTCGGCAAAAGTTCGAGTGATGAACCCAAGGATGTTGGATCGGTATCCGTGTTTCAGAATGCATATCAGTTCGAAAGCGGATTCATGAAACCAAAAATTCAACGCCTCGGACTTCAGAGCATGATGACAGAAAATCTGGGCAAAGGAGTTCCGAACCTCTCGGGATTTCAATCCTTGGCAGATATAGCAGTCGAATCTCAGGACCAGGTTTCTGATTCCCTCAAAGTGCTTGAAAAAGCATTTGAAGAGATTACAAGCACGCGGGAAAAAGTCGAATGGTTCAATGACGACCATCTGAAAAATCATCTTAATGTTTTGAAAGTGGAACATGATCACCGCTATCGGGGCATGGTTCTGCGAGATGATGGAGAAAAAGCCCGGAAGATGGCTGAAATAACAAAAGAACAGATCATTCTGGAAGGCGGCAAATCGGTGCTTGTCCAGGCGGATCAAAAACCTCAGACCGTGATGAGTCTGTTGAAATAATGATTGAAGCATAAAACAGGATATGAGAGTCATCCGGTTGGGGAACCGTGATGACCCAATGAACTGAGTCGCGGAACCGAACACGGAGTTCAGGATTCGCCGGAACCGAAAACGAAGGAGAGTAAGTCAATTATCATAAAAGTATTATTTATATGAAATCCATGAGCCTTGATTGAGGTTCAGCAGGGTTTCGAGGCGGAAAGGGATTAGGGCCCCTGGAAGCCGCCCCGGTAACGGGAGTGAGGCCGGCAGCAACGGCATGGATGTTCTGAGCTGTCAGCAAAGTTAACGTCAAAAATCATCAAATCCACTGAAAGGAGACAGCATGTCTTTAAGGATTAATCATAATATCAGTGCGATCAATTCACATCGCAACCTGATACAAAACACGAAGACCCAGGCGAAGAACCTGGAACGATTGTCTTCGGGATTAAAGATCAACCGCGGAGCTGACGCACCGGCAGGATTGATCATATCGGAACGGTTGAGAGCCCAGGTTGCTGGACTCAACCAAGCCATTGATAACTCAGAAGCAGGAATCAGTTTGATGCAAACAGCAGAAGGAGCCTTGGAAGAAGTGAATCGGGCATTGATCAACATCAGGCAGCTCACGGTTGCCTCGGCAAACGAAGCCACCAATGACGATTTCATGCTTGAGGCAAATCAGGAAGAGATTCTAAACAGCCTTCAGCTGATTGACCGCATCTCGAGAATCGCCAATTACGGTAAAAAAGCAATTTTGGACGGAAGTATGGGAGCCAACGGCATCACCACCGGGGATCATCTTGAATTCATTGAAGCATCCGTGGATACCCAAACTTCACCGGTTGGAGGTTATGACATCATGATCAAAGAAGCCGCTACCCGTTCAATGATAGAAGGAAGTGTTGCACTGTCCACCGACATCATCGACCGCGAAGAACAGATTACTTTGGTCGAGGGCGGCAAGACTCTGAATTTTGTAACAACCGCGGGTGATACGGTTGAAACGACGATGAATAAATTGGAAAAAGCGCTTAAGGCTTCGGGACTCAATATAGAAATGCTCCGTGAGCCGGGAATGGCAACTGAAGCGAATCAGCCGCAGTTCCTTGCATTTCGTCACAAAGAATACGGAAGTGAGCCTTCTTTCCAGGTCGCGAGTAATACGGCTGGACTGCTTTCCGCCAACTCAGATGTGCCGGTCCTGGTTCAAAACGGAATTGATGTGGCAGGAACCATTGGTGGTGAGTTTGCTCAGGGTGAAGGTCAGGTTTTGACTGGAAGCGAGCCGACGAAAGTTTCCGGAATTCAAATCAAGTATACCGGTGATGTGGCTCCAGAAGGTGAATTTGCCGGAACCGTGACCATTGCTCAGAACTCTAGTGTATTTCAGATAGGAGCCAATCATGAGCAATCTACATCATTTTCACTCAGATCTACCGGAACGAAAAGGCTCGGTAAAGGAATTGAAAATGATTCAGGCTTCAGGTCCCTCCATGAAATCGATGTGACCGATACCCAGAAAGCCTTGGATTCGATGAAAATTGTAGACCGGGCGATTGAAGAAATAAGTTCTTTTCGTGGTGACATGGGAGCCTTCCAGAAAAACAACCTGGAAAGCAATCTTAATTATCTGCGCAACGCGCATGAAAACCTGACCAATGCCGAGTCGGTCATCCGTGATGCCGACATGGCCGAAGAAATGACGAATTTCACCCGTAACCAGATTATGGTCCAGTCCAACACAGCAATGCTGGCCCAAGCGAATCAGACACCGAACGCAGTCCTCACCCTATTGCAGGGACGTGCCTAGGTTCTGAAGAAACTCACCTGTCCCCGCAGGTGGGTTTGATGATGACGTGTTTTCCAGCCGGGATCATGGATGAACCCGGCGGGAGACGAAATGCGTCATAAGGGGATGCAGCCGCCATGCTGAGCGGCGCCGGTCGAAACCGACGTCGCTCAGGGTGACGGATGTGAAATCTGTAACCTGCGTTTCTGAAGCAAACGTTTCAGAAACACACACCTGCTGTCCGGTATCCAGGGAGGATGCTGTAAGGATAAGGAATCCTGAAATGACGGCGGACGCTTTGAAAAGATCATTGAGATCGCCTGACGGTCCTGGTTTCTAAAAAACCGGACTGATGAATAGGCACCGCAACCCTTAATTGGGAAGGTGAAAGGATCTCATCCTATTCAAAAGGGTCAGGGTGTATGGCCATGGAAGGCAACTAAGGCTCCAAGGAGGTACATAGCCGCTAGATAAAAATCGTGACAAAACACTTCACAAATCAATGTGAAGAATATTGTCATATTAAATATATTAATTAGATATTGAAAGGTAGTTATGACCGTTAGAATCAACACCAATGCAATGGCTTTGAATACCCACAGAAACGTGGTCAACAACAGCAAGGCTCAGGCCAAAAACCTGGAGAAATTATCCTCCGGCCTGAAGATCAACCGTGCTGCGGATGCGCCTGCAGCATTGAACATTTCAGAACAATTGCGTGCTCAAACCGCCAGTTTGAAACAGGCGATTGATAACACGGAGATGTCCGTCTCTTTGATGCAGACGGCTGAAGCGGCTCTGGATGAGGTCAGTCGTTCTTTAATCAGTGCCCGGCAGATTGCGGTTCATGCGGCCAACACTGCAACCAATGATGAGTTCATGCATACTGCGGATCAGCAGGAAATTGACAGTATTCTAAGTGAGATCAATACCATTGCTGCCAACACCCAGTACGGAAAGAATTTTCTCCTGGACGGCAGCCGGGCCGGAAATGGAATCACCACTGGTGAGCACCTGCAATTTCTGGATGCTGATCATCGTGCATCCAGTTCAGGCCCGGGCGGGCATGAGGTAAAGATATCAAAAGCAGCAACCCGTTCTGAAGTGACCGGAACGGTTGCACTATCTCAGGAAATCATCGAACAGGGTGAGCAGATCACCATCACCGAGGGTGGCCGAACGGTTAATTTTAGAACCATCACCAATGCCAATGTCGAGCAGAACATGAACGAACTTGCTCTGGCCATTGAAGAGGCAGGGTTGAATGTTGAACTGGTCCGACCGGATACCAGCGATAGTGACGGATTCGCTCCACAAGCTATGACACTTCGGCACAAGAATTATGGAAGCGAACATTCATTTCAAGTTACTACCAATACCGCTGGTTTATTTTCCAGTCAATCTAATGTTCCAGACTGGATCCAAAATGGAATCGATGTACAAGGAGAGATCGCTGGAGAGGAATCGATCGGAAGGGGGCAGGTTTTAACTGGTGGGGTTGGTGCTGGAGTCGCTGAAGGGATAAGAGTCCTTTACACCGGCGAAAAAGCTCCTGAAGGAGAAGTTGCTGGGACTGTGACTTTCATGCAGAACTCTTTGGAATTCCATATTGGTCACAATGTTCATCACCGGACGAAAGTTTCATTCAACAGCGTCAAGGCTGCGACTCTGGGGATTGGAATCGATAATCAATCTGATTTTAAATCGCTTGCTGATATCAGCGTGATGGACGGGCAAAAAGCTATGGATGCCATGCTGATTATTGATCGAGCGATCGAAGAAGTCGCAGCGAACCGTGGAAGAATGGGAGCTTTTCAGAAAAACACTCTCGAAAGCAACTTGAACTTCCTGAGAATTGCCCATGAGAACGTGCTTAGTTCGGAATCTGTGATCAGAGATGCAGATATGGCAACTGAGATGGCGAACTTCACCAGGAATCAGATTCTGATGGATTCCAGTGTCGCGATGCTCGCCCAGGCGAACCAGGCACCGATGGCCATGCTTCAATTACTTCAATAAACAAAAACATTAGCAATCAAGGAACTAATTTAAACGATTTAATAAATATAAACTTTAAATGAACAAAGGAATTTTATGACAGTAAAAATCAATCTCAATTCAACTGCACAAAATGATCTGTTGACGGAGGATGCGAAAGTGACTCCGAGAAGCATCAGAGTTTTCCAGAAAAACACATTAAAACCTAATCTGAATTTTATGAGAATCGCCCATGAGAATGTCCTCTCTAGAGATTCTGTGATCAGAGAGGCAGACACTGCATCAAAAATGGTGAAAATCACCAGGAATCAGATTCTGATGAATTCGCAGGTCGCAATGTTGGCTCGAGCGAGTCAGCCACCAATGGCGATGCTTCAGCTATTCAATCAATAAAATAATTGGATGGGAGTAATCAATTAAAAAATCTTTTAAAAAAATAACATAAATAAATTAAAGGAGATTTATGACAGTAAGAATCAATACCAATTCAGCTGCACTCAATACTCATAGAAATGTGGTCAATAACAGCAGGGCTCAGGCAAAAAATTTAGAAAAATTGTCTTCAGGCTTAAAAATCAATCGGGCGGCAGATGCTCCGGCGGCACTTAACATTTCTGAACAATTGAGAGCACAGACTGCCAGTTTAAAACAAGCGATTGATAACACGGAAATGTCCGTTTCGCTGATGCAGACTGCTGAGGCAGCTCTGGATGAGGTGAGCCGTGCATTGATTTCTGCTCGACAGATTGCAGTTCATGCCGCAAATACGGCAACCAACGATGAATTCATGCACACTGCCGATCAGCAGGAAATTGAAAGCATCTTGAGTGAAATCAACACCATTGCTGCAAACACCCAGTATGGGAAAAACTTTCTGCTGGATGGAAGTCGAGCAGGAAATGGTGTTACGACAGGAGAGCATCTCGAGTTTTTGGATGCGGATCATCGTGCAACCAGTTCAGGTCCTGGAGGTCATGAAATAATCATTTCAAAGGCTTCTACTCGTGCTGAGGTGACCGGATCGGTGGCCTTGTCACAAAATATCATCGAGGAGGGTGAACAGATCACCATTACCGAAGGAGGGCGGACGGTTAATTTCAGAACGATTCCCGAGGCGAATGTTGAGCAAAATATGAATGAATTGGCTTTGGCCATTGAAGAAGCCGGTTTAAATTTGGAACTGGTTCGACCAGATACCGGAGACAGTGATGGATTCGCGCCACAGCTATTGACCCTTCGCCATAAGAATTACGGAAGCGAGCACTCATTTCAGGTGACCACCAATACGGCAGGTCTGATTTCGAGTCAATCTGATGTACCGGACTGGATCCAGAACGGAGTCGATGTTGAAGGTGAGATTGCCGGAGAGGAATCGACAGGTCGGGGACAAATCCTTACGGGGGGTCCTGGAGCTGGTGTGGCCGAAGGAATTAGAGTCCGCTATACAGGGGAGGCCGCTCCGGAAGGAGATGTGGCCGGCACCGTGACCTTCATGCAGAATTCACTGGAATTCCACATCGGCCACAATGTTCATCACCGGACGAAAGTCTCTTTCAACAGTGTCAAGGCCGCGACCTTGGGGACTGGAATTGAAAATGATTCCAAATTTTCTTCCCTGGCAGATATCAATCTGATGGATGGCCAGAAAGCCATGGATTCCATGCTGGTGATTGACCGGGCGATTGAGGAAGTGGCTGCAACTCGAGGAAGGATGGGGGCATTCCAGAAAAACACCCTGGAGAGCAATCTTAATTTCCTGCGTATTGCCCATGAAAACAACCTGAGTTCGGAGTCTGTTATCAGGGATGCTGATATGGCAACTGAAATGGCAAACTTTACTCGGAATCAGATTTTGATGGAGTCCAGTGTGGCAATGCTGGCCCAGGCCAATTCAAGGCCCTTGGCTATGTTGCAGCTATTGCAATAACTCAATTAACTTCTCCGGTTGAATGAGAAGAGTTCGACCGGAGAAGGAGCTTCATAAGTTAAGCTCAAATCATTTGAAAGAGTGATTTGATTTTAAAATATGAACGCTCTTTGAAAATCATAATCACATTAAAAATCTTTGAGATTAAAAAATCAAAATAGAGCTAGAAAATTATTTTGGTCATCACTCAAAAATTTATTTCGGTGATATTACTTAATCATTAAATTCACGATTGAGCTGTTTGAATTTTGGATGAATTCTTGGTTGGGTTCAAAGCAGTTATTTAAATAATAGATCCTAAAACTATTATAATCATGAAATCTATTTGAATACTTAATTCATCTCAATCGTTTGTAAGGCTAAAAGGTCACTTGGTTTTACTGATCACATTCATAGGAATTTGATGTTTTTTAACTGAGTCAATGGCTAGAGGGTTTTTGATTGGGCTTTTACTAGATGGAAGAGTTCCTGAGTAAAGAGCTTAATTAAAAACTTTCAACACTGTTGAGGATAACAATGTTCAAAGTTTTACAACGGTAGGATACCGAGCTAGGGGCAGGAGCCCTGATTCAACCTGGATTTCAATGAAGGAGTCCAGTTTTTTCATCCCCGACTCAAGGATGGGCCGGGATCAATCATATTCCGTCAGGAATATAATAATATTATTGCAAAAGGAGTCGCAATGTCAGTACGAATCAACACCAACGCATCCGCCATCAACACGCACCGTCATGTTGTCAACAACGCTAAAGTTCAAGAGCGAAATCTTGAAAAATTAGCTTCTGGAATGAAGGTCAACCGTGGAGTTGACGGGCCTGCACACATACAGATTGGTGAACAGATCCGATCTCAAACGGCCAGTCTCAAGCAGGCCATTGATAATACCGAAATGTCGGTTTCATTGATGCAAACCGCAGAAGCAGCTTTGGATGAGGTCAGCCGTGCTCTGATCAATGCCCGGCAAATCGCCACGCATGCAGCGAATACCGGGACTAATTCCGAGTACATGTTCGAAGCAGATCAATTGGAAATTGACAACATTGTTCAGCAAATCAATACCATCGCCGCCAATACCCAATATGGGAAAAACTTTTTACTCGATGGTAGCCGAGCGGGTAACGGTGTGACTACCGGAGAGCATCTCGAATTTCTTGATGCCACCAATAAAGGAAAGTCTTCGGGTGTGGGTGGTCATGAGGTCAAAATCCTACAAGCCGCAACACGTTCGGAAGTTACCGGCACGGTTCAGTTGACTCAATCTATGATCGACGCAGGGGAGCAGATCACCATTACCGAGGGTGGACGAACCGTGAATTTCAAGACTCAGGCGGGTCTTAACGTTGAGCAAACCCTCAACGAATTGGGAATTGCGATCAAAGCAGCCGGTTTGGATGTCGATCTGATCAAACCTGAAGGAAGTTCTGATGCTGAAGATGTCGACGGCAATATGCCCCAATTCATTCAGCTTCGTCACAAAAATTATGGAAGCGAGCATCAGTTCCAGGTAACCACGAATACGGCCGGATTATTGTCAGCCCAGGGAGATGTCCCCAGCTGGATTCAAAACGGAGTGGATGTGGAAGGTGAAATTGCCGGCGAAGAGGCGTCAGGTCGGGGACAAGTACTGACGGGTGATCTTGGAGCGGGAGTTGCGGAAGACATCAGGATCAGATACACCGGCGCCCAGGCTCCTGAAGGAGGTGTTGCCGGTACCGTAACTTTCATGCAGAACTCACTCCAATTCCAAGTTGGTCATAACCAGAATCATCGGGAATCGATTTCATTCCAAAGCGTCAAAGCGGCAACTCTTGGAAGAGGTGTCACGAATGATTCGGATATCAAGTCAATCAACGAAATCAATGTCCTGGATGGACAAAGAGCTGTTGATTCGATGGGAGTGATCGATAAGGCGATTGAAGAGGTCGCATCGATCAGAGGAAATATGGGAGCATTCCAGAAAAACAATCTGGAGAGCAACCTGAATTTCCTGAGAATCGCCCATGAAAACGCCTTAAGTTCCGAGTCCGTGCTTCGGGATGCGGATATGGCGCAGGAGATGGCTGCTTTCACCCGCAACCAGATTGTCATGGAATCAAGCGTTGCGATGTTGGCCCAGGCAAACCAGAGGCCAATGTCCATGCTGCAATTGCTTGGATAAGTTCTGGTTCCCGGGAAGGATTGAACCTTCCCGGGAGTCATGCTTCAGAAGCTTCTTGATCAGTCAGATTTCATTGAAGTCTGGCTGCTTGAGGATCGTCTGATCCGGAAAAATTGAATATAAAACCTAAGAAGTTTAGGAAGGACCTAAATTTCTGGAAGATTTGGACTAGGTTGAAATTCCTCTTCCGAGGAAAATGATGCTTAGTGAAGAATGATGAATCTTCAGAGGTTTGTATCCGTTCTTTGACATGAAGAAATATTTTCGGACTTAGTGTGAGGTGTCTTATTACTTACTCCCTCTTTTGAGGAATTTGATGCAGTTAATCTTAAAAGGTTAATTTGTTCTTGAAAATTAAGAAAGTTTTTCGAAATCGACCTGGAAGTTTTGCTTTGCCGAGTTGATTGAATTATTGAGGAACTCGGTTGAGTAAATCAGTTCACACAAATACTGTCCTAAAATTATATTATTTAGGATATCTATACTTTTCTAATCATTGGGAGGCAAACAGGGGAGATATGGAATGTTTCCTCGTCAAGGTTGATGTTTTCATGGAGTGGAAATGCCAGCCAACAGGGATAGTTGAATTCCTGAGATTTAACTCCAGAGTGTTTGGAGTGGATATGAGTCTCAATGGAATAAACCGTTGAGATAATTTAAAAGAATCCTTTATTGGATTCATGCAAGGAGCATATTATGCGTATCAATATCAATACATCAGCGGTGAATACTCACCGTATCATGACGCAGAACAGTCAAAGACAGGACAAAAACCTGGAAAGACTCGCGTCGGGTTTAAAAATCAATCGTGGAGCCGATGGTCCTGCTCAGCTTCAAGTATCCGAAAGATTAAGATCTCAAGTAGCAGGTCTTGGTCAGGCCATTGACAATTCTGAAAATGCTGTTTCGGTGCTTCAAACCGCAGAAGCCGCCTTGGATGAGGTTTCAAGGGCTCTGGTCAATGCACGTCAGTTGGCGGTTCATGCAGCCAACGAAGGCGCCAATGATGAATTCATGCTGGCCGCAGATGAATTCGAATTTCAGAACATCGTTGGTCAGATCAACCGGATCGCCGCCAATACCCAGTACGGAAAGAACTATTTGCTTGACGGCAGTAGGGCTGGCAATGGAGTCACAACCGGTGCCCATCTGGAGTTTATCGGTGGAACGGAAGTCGCCAAGAGTTCAGGACTTGGCGGTTATGAGGTTACCATCAAAACAGCAGCCAAGCGTTCGGAATTGTCGGGAACGGCTCAATTGACCCAGGCGATCATTGATAATGAAGAACAGATCACCATCGCAGAAGGCGGAAGAACAGTGAATTTCAAAACGATCAAAGGCGCCAACGTTGAGCAGAATCTGAATGAACTCGATTTGGCAATCAAAAATGCTGGTTTAGATCTCGAATTGGTTCGGCCAAATGCCAAGGGAACGGACGGGAATTTACCGCAAAATATCACGCTCAGGCATAAGCAGTATGGTAGTGAGCATGAATTCCAGGTGGCAAGCAATACACCCGGACTTCTCTCAGCTCAGGCAGATGTGCCAACTCTGGTTCAGAACGGAATTGACGTAGCTGGTGAGATTGCAGGTGAAGAATCAACCGGCAGAGGTCAGGTTTTGACTGGTGGTCCAGGTGCTGGTGTTGCCGAGGGGATCAAGGTGCGTTACACCAGTGAGGCGATTCCAACCGGAGGAGGAGGACCAGGTGGTAATTTTGCCGGAACGGTGACCTTCAAGCAGAATTCCATGAATTTCCATGTCGGCGCCAATCCGAATCAGCAGGTAGGGATGTCATTCAGGAGCATGAAAGCCGCAACCCTTGGGTCGGGTGTTTTGAATGAATCCCAATTTGCGAACCTGGAAGAAGTCAGTCTGTTGGATGCGAATAAAGCTCAGGACGCGATGCGGGTGATTGACCGTGCGATCGAAGAAGTGGCGATCACTCGCGGAGAAATGGGAGCCTTCCAGAAAAATACTCTGGAAAGCAACCTGAACTGGTTAAGGATTGCCCATGAAAATGTGCAAAGTTCTGAATCGGTCCTTCGTGATGCGGACATGGCCAAGGAAATGGCGGAATTTACCCGGAATCAGATCCTGATGGATGCCAGTACCTCGATGCTTGCCCATGCGAATCAAAAACCGATGAGTGTTCTGAAACTGTTGGGCTAATTCCTGAAACTCGACGTGTGCTTGGATGTGTCATCCGAGTGAGAACGTATTGAAATCGATTCGATTTGAATCAACAAAACATAGGAACTTCCTGAGAAATTAAATCTCAGGAGGCTCTTGATAAACATAAAAATCATTCTTTATATGAAAGGAAAATAATATTTATATGAGTATTCATGATTTTAAACGATCTAAAGAAGTTGTTTCTTCAGGTCAATTCTCTTGGAACAAAGGCTGTTCCGATTTTTCAATCCCTATCCGCAAGGAGGCATAATGCGTATCAATGTCAACACATCTGCGGTGAACACTCACCGCATCATGACCGAAAACAGCCAGCGTCAGGACAAAAATCTTGAGCGTTTGGCATCAGGACTCAAGATCAATCGGGGGGCAGACGGTCCTGCCCAGCTTCAGGTTTCTGAACGATTGAGGGCACAATCGGCTGGTCTGGGACAGGCCATTGACAATTCAGAAAATGCGATTTCAGTCCTGCAAACGGCTGAAGCCGCTCTGGATGAAGTTTCCCGTGCATTGGTCAATGCTCGGCAGTTGGCAGTTCATGCCGCCAACGAAGGTGCTAACGATGAATTCATGTTGGAAGCCGATGAGTTTGAATTCAGAAATATTGTTGACCAGGTCAACCGGATTGCCGCCAACACGCAATACGGTAAGAACTATCTGCTTGATGGAAGCAGAGCCGGCAACGGGGTAACTACCGGGGCTAACCTTGAATTTGTTGATGCGACGGAAGAAGCCACCAGTTCGGGTTTGGGAGGCTACGACGTCACCATCAAGACTGCCGCAAAACGAGCTGAGCATTCAGGTTCCGCTCAATTGAACCAGGCTGTTATTGATTCTGAAGAACAAATCACCATTTCCGAAGGTGGAAGAACGGTGAATTTCAGAACCATCAAGGGAGCGAATGTCGAGCAGAATTTGAATGAACTCGACTTGGCAATCAGTGCCGCGGGACTGGACCTGGAGTTGGTACGGCCTGAAGCCAAAGGGACCGATGGGAATGCGCCGCAAAATATTGTTCTCCGTCATAAGCAGTATGGAAGTGAGCATACCTTCCAGGTGGCGAGTAACACTCCCGGGCTGCTTTCCGCTCAGGCCGATGTGCCGACTTTGGTGGAAAACGGGGTTGATGTAGCCGGAGAAATTGCCGGTGAAGAATCAACCGGACGGGGTCAGGTTCTTACAGGCGGACCAGGTGCCGGTGTCGCCGAAGGGATCCGTGTTCGTTATACCGGTGAGGCGGTTCCTGCCGGCGGAGGTGGTCCTGAGGGAGCATTTGCCGGGACGGTGACCTTCAAGCAGAACTCCATGAATTTTCAGGTGGGTGCAAATCCAAATCAACAGGTCGGGATGTCCTTCAAGAGTATGAAATCTGCCCAGTTGGGTACCGGTGTACTCAATGAGTCAGGGTTCAAGTCGTTTGAAGAAGCAAGCTTGCTGAATGCTGACAAGGCTCAGGACGCGATGCTAGTCATAGACCGTGCGATTGAGGAAGTCGCTATTCAACGCGGCGAGATGGGTGCGTTTCAAAAGAACACCCTGGAAAGCAACCTTAATTGGCTGCGAATTGCCCATGAAAATGTGCAGAGTTCCGAGTCGGTCCTCCGTGATGCTGATATGGCAAAGGAGATGGCGGAATTTACCCGAAACCAGATCCTGATGGATGCAAGTACTTCGATGTTGGCTCATGCCAACCAGAAGACCATGAGCGTTCTGAAGTTGCTCGGGTAACCTATTCTGATTCAGGAAGGATGATCAGTCATCCTTCCTGGAAAAGAGACCTCGCTTCAAAATGGCTGATTAGCGGCCCGTATTTCTGAAATAAACCAGGGTCCCTTTTTCAGTTCCAATCACCATATCGAGATCCCCGTCAAAGTCCATATCCTCAAAAACCGGTGAACCGCCCACCGGCAAATCAAGCTTGTCAAAATAACCATCCTTGAGCTTCCAGTTCATGGCATTGACTGCTTTTTCCTGCTGCGGTTGGAAATTAACGATTCTTCCACGGTCGGAACCGATGATCAGGTCGGGTAGGGAGTCGTTGTTGATGTCTGCAACTCGTGGAACCGCTCCAAGACCTACATCCAGATTGAGGAACTGTCTCCTCTCGAGTTTAAAATGAGGGGTGTCTCCATTTAGGATCTGATGGTATTCACGAATATGTCCTAAAAAATTACCCACCAGTAAATCCATCTTTCCATCCTGATTCAAATCCAAAACACTGGGTACGGAATTCCTTCCGCCGGTGACTCCGACAAACGGGGTCGGATTGGGAATCAAATCCGGCAATTCCATACTTCCCTGATTTTCCCAATAAAAGATCTTGCCCCGTTCCGTTCCTACCAAAAGATCTCTGTCTCCGTCTCCATCAAGATCGGTGAATGCGGGAGATGCATTACGTCCTCCTTGATAGCCGAGATAATTCTTGGTTTCCATCAACCACTCACCATCCTCCGCGCCCGGCTCATGGAGGTAAAGCCTCAATTCCCCGGCGTGGTTGCCGATCACAAGATCCAGGTCGGAGTCTCCATCCAGATCCAAAAAGGCTGGCACCGCTCTTTTACCGACATCCAGCCCGCCATAATTGGTGGTGACCAGTTCAAAAACAGGGTCAAATGCGGAATCTTCTTTTTCCACCGGTCCTGTATCGACGATCACGGTCGCGGATTCCTCGACAGCATCGGGTTCTTCGTCGATGATGTTCTGGGTCAGGATTTTTTCGGTTTCAGGGATTTCTTCAGTTTTCAGGACTCCATTATTTTCAAGCAGAACCAGATGCCCTTCCTCGTCACCCATCAGCAAATCGATATTCTTGTCTCCGTTGAGATCGGTAAAATAGGGAGAATTGAATGCCGGCACCCTTAAATCCTGCCATTTTTGAGATTGGGACTTCCAGCCTTTCAAGACGGAGGTCCCTGCAGCGGAGTGGGAGGTATGAAGCCCCAGGAAACCATCACGACCACCCGCGACAAGGTCCATTTGTTCATCTGCGTTCCATTTAAAAAATGCAGGAACTGCATGTCCCGGAGTTTTGACTCCAGCAAATCGGGTACTTCGAATCACGAACCGTGATCGTTCTTTGCTGCCTTGGTTTTCGTAGAAGATGACCAATCCCCGGCTGTTGCCGACGAATAGGTCCAAATCTCCATCACCATCCACATCATGCAATCTTGGAACGCTGTAACTGCCCACGTCGATTTGAGCCAGGTTGACATCGCTCAAAATCCATTCAGGTTTTTCAGAGGTTCCCCGATTTTCCATCAATTCAAGTCTTCCCTGACGATTTCCTGAGATCAGATCCAGATCTCCATCTCCATCCAGGTCTCCTAAGGTGGGAGCACTGTAGCGTCTTTGATTGGGGGCAAATACTTTTTGTTCCAGGGGCCACCAGTCCGGCTCTTTCTCCCCCCGGTTTTCAAAAGCATAAAGCCGTCCTGAAGCACTGCCGAGGATCAGGTCATTTTTCCCGTCTTTATTCCAGTCTATCGAAAAAGGAACCACATGCCGCTCGGTGGCAGTTAAACGATGCAGTCCGAGAAAATTTCTTGTATTCAGCCAAAGTTGGTTGCGGGTCAACAAAAGCTCTGGCTCTTCAGACTTTTCAACTGTTTCTTCATCCGAACTTCCCGTGGCTTCCCCTTCTCCTTCTCCAGTGGTTTCAGGAGGTGCCTCTTCTGCCGTATTGGTATTGGCCTGCATGACCGGGGCTTCAACTGGAGTTGCAGGTTTTTGCTCAGTTTCAGTCTGTGCGAGTGGAGTCGAATTCAAACTGCTGTCAGGCCTTAAAAGGTAAGGAATCAATTGATTGGTTTCGGTCAGTTTCGCTCCGGGAGGAACCCCCAGCGCATTACCCATAGGAATCAGGCATTCCGGAAGCCCCCGAAGCTGGTCACAGGCTTCCCTGAGAATTCTCTCAGGCGAATCGGTAGAATTGAGGAGACTCAGATCCAGGGCCTTGATTGCCTTAAGACGGTCGAAAATCAGCTCCCGGTTTTCATAATAGATGATCCCAGAGGTTGAGGTGCCAATGAACAACTCAGAATATCCGTCACCGTTCATGTCATGAAATGTGGGAATCGATAGTCCTCCCGAATCTATGAACTGAAAGTGATCGGATTCAAGATGCCAATCCGGTACGATCGGATTCCCCTTGTTCCAGAAAAAATCAAGTTTCCCATTCGATTTTCCGATGACGATATCCATGTCTTTGTCTCGATCCCAATCCACCAATGTCGGGCTGGCGTCTCCCAGAGGAGAAATGTTGGTGAGCATAAGAGGCTGGAATTTACAACGCGGGTCCGGAGGATTGAGCGGATCATATTCCTTGCAGAACAGTGCATTGGTCGAAACTCCTGAATTGAAGTAGATCATGACCCTTCCATCTTTGAGCCCCACGATCAAATCTTTGGCCAGATCTCCGTTCAAGTCTGCAAATCTCGGGACACTGTTACCGACAAAGTTCAGGTTCATGTAAATTGGAGTCACCCGGAAAAACTTGGGTAAGAGTTTATTGCCACGATTTTCAAAGAAAAATATCTGGCCATCTGAGGATCCCACGAAGAGATCCAAATCTCCGTCATCGTCGATGTCTGCCAAATCCGGAGCAGCATTTTTGCCGACATCGACAATCTTGTTCAAATACATCAATTGCTGGTTGGCATCTTTTTCTTCATGGATGACTTCGAAATCCTCTGTTTCCAATCGCAGGTTGGATTCCTTCGGGTTGCCGAGGTTGCGGAACAATGCGAGCCGTCCGTCTCCCTTGCCGATCAGAAGATCCATATCATCATCTCCGTCGAGGTCAGCAAATTTCATCTGGCTTCGGGCAAAACTTCGGGCATAGGTTAATCTCTCCTGGCCCTCGACCGACGCATAATACTTGGGTTTCCAGAGATAGGTCAGTGGAAGGTCCGTTTGAGCACTCAATGGATTCAAGACGACGGCAGAAAAAACCATCATCAGAAAAAACTGAACGAACTTTGCCTGTTGTGAGAAACGAATGGGAAACATCAACCCTGAGTATGATCCTGATGTGACAACGCGATCCTCATTTTTACGGAACAAGGATTTTGTTTAATAAAAAATTCAGGAAGTGACTTGCAAACTACAGGCCTATATCAGTGTTTATCAGGAGGGACTGGAAACCGAATTTTGTGTTTCATCATACTACTCTGATCTATCTGAAATGATTGAAGAAAGAGCTGCTGATGAAAGAGTCAAAAAATCTTTAGAACCGTGGCCCTGAAAATGGATTGACAAGATACTTCAGGGACAGTTCAGACTGCCCGTGTAGTTTTTTCCTGAAAGGACAGCTAGTTTTTGATTGATGGGCAGGCTGAGTAGCAAATCGAGCTTGGAATCTTGATCCAGGTCCTGGATGAGGATGTCGGCTGGGGGAGTTCCCTGGGATTCGGTTGTTGCAGCCAATCGAGTTTCCGAAGTAAATACCACCTGACCGTTACTCACGGATTCACTGAGAAGAATACCGATGTCACCGGTCAGTAAGGAAAGACTCGACGTTGTGTAATAAAATCTGTGGGCAATAACAAAGTCCATTCTTCCGTCATTGTTGAAGTCTGCACTGGCAAGACTTGCGGGGCCCTTTCCAATACTGATCGTCTGAGGACTGGAAAAGTCCGCACCACTGCTTTGACCATAAAACAGCGAAATGCTGTTTCCCAGATAATCTGCGGTAGCCAGGTCAAGATAGCCGTCACAGTTCCAGTCACCGCTGATCAGATCCCTTGGAGAACTTCCGGAACTTGAGGGTTGAGTCGAGGCTTTGCTGAAATTTCCACTGCCGTCGTTCAACCAGATTTCAATGGCGTTGTCTGCCGAAGCAAGGACTGCCAGGTCGGTATCACTGTCATTATCCCAATCCCCGCTTACTGTTTTTAACGGAGTATTCCCCACGCTAAGAGTTGCATTTTCAGAAAAGCTGCCACTGTCATTTCTGAGCAGGCTGATGGAGTTATCTCCACGGTTGACGACAATGAGATCTGAATCGGTGTCATTGTCAAAATCTATGGATTCAAGATGGACCGGGATGTCACCGACACTGATGGTTCCATTGTCACTGAAACTTCCAGAAGAATTGAGCAGGAGTTTCAACTGATCGAGATTTGCTTCGGTGGTGACGAGGTCGCTCAGATTATCTCCATTATAATCAACAGCGATCACGTGTTGTCTCCAAACAGCGGTACTGGGTGTGAGACTTGTGGAACTGAAAGGAAACTTTCCGGTCAGACTGGCGTTATCCAAAAACTGGTATAGGGTGCCGTCTTCCACACTTGAAGTGCCTGACTGTTTACGAGGATTCAGCACCATCAGGTCGGTCCGATTGTCGTTGTTCCAGTCTCCGTTGATGATGGTGGTTGGGTTTTCACCTGAGGCATGTTCCACCGGATTTTCAAAATCAACGCCCATTGTTGTTGAAGGAGCTTCCGAGGTGGTCTCCTCAAGATCTCCGGATTTACAAGCGCTGAAGACCAGCATGGATGCGACCAAAAGCAAAACGGTCCAGCCAGGATAAAGTCTTTTTATAATAGAAGTTGCAGACTTGAAAATCTTCATGAAGCCTTTTCCTGGTCCACCAGTAAACCTTGATAAAACAAACCTTTTTCTTCCGGGTGATAATCCTGAATCAGTCCAAAATAACGGTCCCAAGGTGGCACCGGCAAACGTTCACGGCTTTGTTGGTAAAGGGAGGTTTCAGAATTACGCCAGCGTTCCTGGAGGAAGGTTTTGAGTTGGCTATCGTCTCCAAGTCCTTCGAAGACGATGACTGGAGATCCCGCGCCATGGGCATAGAGTTCCAGATGCAATAGGATCTGTTCACCCTGACCCTCCTGCAGTCGTGCTTCGATGGAAGCTGTTGCCTGGAAATCGATTTTGATCCAGTCTGCAAGATCAAGAAGTTTTTGGTGGACTCGAGAGTCCATCTTGTTGGTGTCATCGAGAACAAACCGAATTCCCAGGTCTTCAGCCAGTGTGCGGATGGTGGTGACATAGTCTTCCGTCAAAAGTTCACTGACTTCAAAATGAAACATCTGCTGGCATTCAGGAAAAAGCTGGAGCAGATTCTGTAATGCCCTGGGATAATTCAGGTAGTCTGCATCTACATTTTGGGTGAAGAACAAAGAAGGAACCGGTAGGCCATCTTCGTTCATTTTTCTCAACAGAAGACGAACCGTAAGAAATGTTGCGATCAGGGTTGAGAACCGAAGCAGCACCGAGGGTATTTTGAGTTCATCACTTTGCTCAATGATCTTTGCGAATCCATTCCCTTCCCGATTGATGGCAAGCAGTTCAAAGCCGCGAGTTGGCGATTCGGAAGATTCCGGGAAAAGCGTGTCTATGGCTTCGGCTTTCACCGAGATCCATTTCAGATAATTTTTCCCGCGATCATTCAGCTCTTCCCATTCTGGAGGCATTAAATACTCAAGGACTGCACCGATCACATCAGGAAAACAGGGAAACGGCAGGTAAGGCGGCGCAGAGATGGCTACCGTTTGTTTCAGGTTTTCCGGATGCAGCATGGCTGACAACCCATCCAGTGAGGTTTCCTGTTTCAGTTCCTGGTTCAAGTGAATTTTAAGTGTTGAATCATCTAAAAAAGATCAGGGCATGGCAGGATCGTTACCCAGGGCAAGGTTGGCAAACTTGGTGTATTGGCCGATGAATGCCAGCCTGCAGCCTCCGATTTCACCGTTTCGGTGCTTGGCCAGGTTGATTTCAGCAATGTTCTTGTCTTCGGATTCCGAATTATAAATTTCATCGCGGTAAATGAACAGGATCAGATCCGCATCCTGTTCAAGAGCTCCGGATTCACGGAGGTCGGACATCATCGGCCTTTTATCCGCACGTCGTTCAAGATCACGGTTCAACTGGGAAAGTGCAATGACCGGAAGATTGAACTCTTTGGCAATGGCCTTCATCGATCTGGAAATATCTGCAATTTCCTGTTCTCGCGAATTCTGCTGGCGACTGCTCTGCATCAATTGAAGGTAATCGACAATGATCATTCCCAGATCGGGATATTCCTCTTTTGCCTGCCGGGCAACCTTACGGATATGGTTGGGGCTGATCCCTGACTGATCGTCTATCAGCAGAGGGGCTTCCATCATTCTGGAAGTTGCTTCCAGCAGTTTGTCCCAATCGTCCTGATCAAGATCACCGATCATCATCTTTTTGTTACTGACACTGGCTTCACTGCAGATCAAACGCATTGCGATATGTTCCTTGGGCATCTCCAGGCTGAAAATCAAAACGGGAACGGATCGTTTGGTTGCGGCATTAAGACCGATATTCATTGCCAAAGCGGTTTTTCCCATCGAAGGCCTGGCAGCAAGGATCACCAAATCACTTTGTTGAAACCCTCGAGTCATGTTGTCAAGGTCTGTGAATCCTGAAGGAACTCCGTTGATGGCCTGAGGCTCTTCAGAAAGTTTTTCGAGGATTTCGAACTGCGAGAGCAGGATCTGCTTCAGAGGGTGGTAACTCTGATCCCGGTAACGGGAGTCGATGGACCTTAATTTTTCACTGGATTCCGCGATAAAATCCGAGATGCTTTCGGTGCCTTCCTGTCCCTGCTGGGCAATATCATGGGCAGTCGTGATGATGTCACGTAACTGTGCTTTTTCCCTGACAATTTCTGCATAACTCTCGGCGTTTTCTGCCACCGGAGTAATTTCTGCAAGTTCCAGCAGGTAGTCCACTCCTCCTGTGTGCTCGAGAAGTTTCTGATCCTCAAGCCAGCGTGACAGGGTTAATTCATCAATCGGGGCCTCATTTTCATAAAGATCCCGCATTCCAGAAAAAATCCTGCGATGAGACATCGAGAAAAAATCCTCATCCCTGAGAATATCCGCCATCTTTGGAAGAGCAGAGTTGTTTAGGATGACTGCTCCTAAAACGGCCTGCTCGGCCATCCTGTCATGGGGCAGCAGTGCTTCGAAATCCGGTTTTCCCTTCTGACCCCGCGGCCTTGAACCCTGGGTCGGGTTGTTCGGGCCGGTATTTTTTGATGTTTGGATGGGTTTCGGGTCCACAGGCTTTTTAACCCGGATGAGCGGTTAGTCCCGGTATGATGAAGGAGTTTCCGGGATTTTTTAACGTAACAATGGAGAGGATGAAATCATGGGTAGTCCTCTTCTCAAAAAGACTGCAAGGTTAACACTTGTTTCTTGCGGAAAAAAGACCCTTCAGAAATCCCCGGCTAAAACTTCTCATCCTGAAACGGTTGACGAGGAAGGATTGAAGTTTATTTCAGCCGGGTTGATTGAAATCAAGTTCCTGCTTCCGCTTCTGCTTCGGCTTGAGGTGCTTCGTTTTCTTCTTCGGAAGCTGAAACGGTCTCCTGATTTTCTTCAGAGGCTTCCGCGTTTTCTCCTTCCGCCTTGGTTTCAGCAACTTCTTCAGGGGCTCCAGCCTGGATTTCTCCAATCACCTTGATGCTGAGGGAGACCCTGACTTCGGTATGAATACGCAGGGTGAGTTCATGGCTGCCAACGTTTCGGATGGGAGCATGGAGCGTAATCGCCTTGCGTTCGAAATCGTATCCCTGATCCTTCAACAGTTGGAGGATGTCCCGGCTGGTGACTGAACCGAAAAGTCGGCCTCCCTGCCCAGCCTTACGGGTAACCTCGAGTTGAAGTTCTTTGATTTTTGTGGCCTGTTCCTGGGCGAGAGCAATTTTCCCCTGACGCAGTTTTTCCAGATGAACGAGGCGATGTTGGAGTTCTTTTGAAGCACGGTTATCGGCCAATAGGGCTTTCCCTTGAGGAATCAGGTAGTTTCTCCCGTAGCCTGCTTTCACCTCAACGGTATCTCCCAAGGAACCGAGGTTGGCTACATCTTCAGTAAGAATCAGTCTCATTCTGCCTCCTCTGCTGGAGTAGGTCTTGGGGCAGGTGCAGAACGTTGAATCCTTGAGGTCTCAACCTGCGGGACATAACCTGCGGTGTAGGAAAGCAGAGCCAGATTCCTCGCCCGTTTGATTGCGAGCTGCAATTTTCGCTGATAGGGAGTTGAGACTCCTGAGATACGGCTGGGAACGATTTTTCCTCCTTCCGTAATGTAGGGCTTCAGCATTTCAACATCTTTATAGTCGATACGTGTGATCCCAGCTTCCTTAAAAGGGCAGGATTTTTGTTTTCGCCGCAACAGGATACTGGCGGGTATCCGGTTTCGCCGCATCCTCAGTTTTTTCTTTTTTCGTGCCATAAGTTTTCTCGAAATAAATGTGTGTGGTTATGCTTCTGTATTTTCAGTCTCTGCCGCTTCGGATTGATCAGCGGCTTGATCTTCTTTTGGACTTTCTTCAGCAGATTCTGCGCTTGCATTCTCAGGCGTTTCCTCTTTCGCAGATGAAGTTTCTGCCTCATCAGAGTTCGTTTCACCGGATTCAGCTGGAGCTGTTTTTGTGATGCTGGCAGCAGATCGTGCAGCGGCTTCTTCCTGTTGAGCTTTCAGCATTTCGCTGAAAAAGCCTGCCTCCTGATCAAGATCATCAACCTTCACCGTTTGAAAACGGAGCACTTCGTCGCTGTATCTGAACTGGGTTTGGAGTTCGTCGAGGATTGCACCTGTTCCTTGGAGGTACCAGATGTGGTAGACACCATGATTCTGGTTGGCAATTTGATATGCCAGGCGTCGTCGGCCCCAGAGGTATTCATGAACCAGCTTCCCCTTCCCCTTTTTGATGATGTCTTTGAATTTTTTGAGAGACTTCTTGAGGTCGGCTTCCTCAAGATCGGGATGGGTGATAAAAACGGTTTCGTAACCGATCATAATGTTTCCTTTCGGTTAAAGCCCGTAAGACGAGCAAGGAATTGAACGCCGGGAAAATACCCGACAGTTTCGGACCATCCTCTGTAAGAGGAAGCCGGTCTCACTGAACAATCAGCGGTCCTGGTTTTTTACCGGCTAGCAGGGACACATCTTAAATCCCAAAGAAATGAAGGTCAAACTTCAAGCACTGAGGGAAAATTCCTGCCTAAACATTGAATCTGAAGTGCATGATGTCGCCATCCTGCACCATGTACTCGCGGCCTTCAAGGCGGAGTTTACCCGCCTCTTTGACGGCATTTTCCGAACCGAGTTGAATCAGATCAGAGTAATGATAAACCTCGGCCCTGATGAACCCTTTTTCAAAATCCGTGTGGATCTTGCCCGCTGCTGAAGAAGCCTGGGTCCCATTCTGGATTTCCCAAGCCCTCACTTCCGGTGCCCCGGCAGTGAAATAGGTGATCTGATTGAGCAGTTCGTAACCACGCAGAATGACCTGGTCCAGCCCAGTCTGTTGGAGGCCCATTTCTTCCTGGAATTCACGTGATTCTTCTTCATCCATTTCACTCAATTCCGCTTCTAACTTGGCCGAGACCGGGATCACCGATTTCCCCTGTTGCGCGGCATGTTTTTCCAAAGCCTGGAATTGCGGTCCCGGATTTTCCAGTTCCTCTTCATCAAGATTGGCCACGTAAAAAAATGGTTTTGCGGTCAACAACTGCAACTCCTGAAGTGTTTTTTCCTCTTCTTCACTGAGTTCCAGGCTGCTTGCCATCTTTCCGGATGCAAGGTGATCATGCATTTTTTGAAATACTGCGGTTTCATTCGCATCGGGAGAAGAACCTTTAGCGGACTTGCCTTTCATCTGTTTCGACAATCGCTCGAGTTTGCGCTCCAACTGTGAGAGGTCCGCAAGGATCAATTCTGTTTCGACAATCTCAAGGTCGTCCAATGCACTTGGTTTCCCCGTCACATGGGCGATGTTTTCGTCCTCAAAACATCGTACCACATGCGCAATGGCCTGGACCTCCCGGATGTGGCTCAGGAATTGGTTCCCCAGACCCTCACCTTCGCTGGCACCCTTGACCAATCCTGCAATATCAACGACTTTCAAGGTGGCAGGAACACATTTTTCAGGTTTGATCAGCTCATTCAGTTTCTGCAACCTCTCGTCTTGAACCGGAACGATTCCCACATTGGGTTCGATCGTGCAGAAGGGGTAATTTGCTGCTTCTGCTTCGACCCTTGTCAAGGCACGAAAGAGGGTGGATTTGCCGACATTTGGCAGCCCGACGATTCCGAGAACCAGACCCATTCTAATTTCCTCCTCTCAACCTTGCCCTGTTGCAGGCAGAGCGGGAGTGGGGATGCTGATTGATGTGCTTTGGAAACGTGACTGGCGTACAAAACGGACCAGCATCTCCACAACTTTTTCCATCGCCTGCAGACAAAGTTCCGCTTTTGTTTCTTCCATTTTGCCCAGCACATATTGGGACACAGAGGTCTCTTTCCCAGAGCTTGAAGAATCAGGCCTGCCTATTCCGATTCTGGCCCGAAGGAATTGGTCCGTGCCCAGGCATTGAATGACGGATCTGAGCCCATTGTGGCCGCCGTGCCCTCCGGAGACTCGCAGTCGTGCTTTCCCGGCTGGAAGATCCAGGTCATCACTGATCACAAGAATTTTTTCTGAAGGAATCTTGAAGTATCTTGCGCATTCGGCAATCGCTTCGCCACTGCGGTTCATATAGGTTTCAGGCTTGAGCATCAAAGTCACTTGGCCGTTTTCTAATGTTCTCTGGAATTCACTGTTGAAACGTCTTTGAAAGCCCTCAAGATCGAGAGCCTTCATCAGTTGATCGAGTGTTCTGAATCCGATGTTATGGGGATTGTCTTGGTATTTTTCACCCGGATTGCCCAAACCCGCAATAAGCTGCATGACTTTTCTCTCTCAAATCAATGGGCCTTATGTGATGCGGCAGCATGGGTGGAGGCGTTTTCCAGGTGGGATGGAATCCCAGAAGCCATGACTGAAAATCAGTCGACTTATTCTTCTGCTTCTGTTTCTTCGGCTTCCTGTCCTTCTTCCAGACCCTCTTCAACCTCACTCACCTCTTCATCCAGGGCCTTGGTCCGTCCAACTACCGAAATCACCGGAAAGTTCTGTTGGGTCTTGAGCTGGATTTCTTCCGGAAGAGGAACATCCTGCACCTTGAGTGTCTGCCCGATCCTGAGGGTAGAGACATCGACTTCGATGTATTGAGGGATTTTGTCTGCCATACAACTTACTGGAATCTCCCTCACCACATATTGTAAGACACCTCCCTCCTTCACTCCTGGACATTCTCCTTTTTCACGGATCTGAATATTGATATTCAAGGGTTTGTCTTTGGAAGGCTCAAGAAAATCCAGGTGGATCAATTTGTTTTTGTAACTGTGCTTCTGGATTTCTTTCAGAAGTACTTTGCCTTCCCAGTTCTCACCGGAAGAATCATTGATTTTGAGATGAACCAGTTCATGGATATTGTTGAGTTTTTCCAAGCTCTGCCGGGTCGATTCCTCGTCCATCTCAAGAGAAAAATTTCCCCTTGGCCCGTAAAGAATGGCAGGGATCTTCCCGTTTCGGCGAATCAACTGGGTTGAGGACTTTCCTTGGGTCGTCCGAAGGGTTGCATTGAGTGTGTTTTCAGACATGGTACCAACCATCGAATTTGCGGTTACTGAAAAAAGGCAAACTCATTTTATAGCTTTTTTAAGATAATCCGTCAATTGATTTGTATTTCTGTTGACGGCATTACCTGGGCTTCAGATTCTAAATGATGGTCAAGATTAATAAAAACTATTCTTCACCCACTGCAACGGGCCTTGAAGCGTCGCTGATCCACTCACTCCAGGAACCCGGGTAGATGGAGAGATGGTCAAATCCTGCATATCGGAGGGCAAAAAAGGTATGGCAGGCGGTGACTCCGGATCCGCAGTAGGGGACACATTTCTTATGATCCAGATCCGGGAAACGTTCCAGATACTGACGGCGTAGGGTTTCTGCATTTTTCCAGAGACCATTTTCTTCCAGATTGACCTGGAAGGGTTCGTTTTTCGCTCCAGGGATGTGTCCTGCTACAGGATCAATAGGTTCCTTTTCCCCACGGAAGCGTGATCCATTCCGCACGTCCATCAAGAGAATTTCATCATTTTTCAGGGCATCCCTGATTTGCTCAGCTTCCAAAATCCACGGTTTTGGGGTATCCGCTTGGAACTCCCTGGAAAGTGAGGTTTCCTTGCCTGATGATAATTCACGTTTCTCCTGTATCCATTGCTGCCAACCACCGTCGAGCAGAGCGGTATTTTCATGTCCCAGCCATTGCAGCATCCACCAGAGCCTTCCAGAAATTGCTCCACCGCTGTCATCGTATGCCACCACCTGCATGCCAGCTTCGATGCCTAAGGAGGAAAAGTTTGGGCACAGGTTTCAGGATCCGGGAGGGGGTGTCGTCCACGTTGTCCGTTTCCGACCGGGGCGGAAAGATCCCGGTCTAGGTGTGCGTAGAGAGCTCCTGGGATGTGGGCTTCCTGGTAATCGTTTTCGCCTTTTTCCGGAAAGTTCAGATTGAAACGGCAGTCGATGAGGATCCAGTTCGGATCATCGAGATGATCCGCCAATTCTGCAGTTGATACAAGGTTTGAGCTCTTCATAAACGGATATGCTAATATGTTTCATTTTTCAATTATCCTACATCGTCCTTTGAGTTAATCCAATGATCTTTCTACTGATTTCCATAGTTGGAGCATTTCTGAATGCGGCTCAGATCAAGCATTATGAGATTCAGGGTTGGGACGCACGGGTGGTGATTACCGCAAACTACATCAGTGCTTCATTATTGGGATGGATCTTTTACGCCTACGGCGAAGACCACCAGATTGATGCGACTACCATCTGGCTTGGTGTGGGAGGGGGAATCCTCTGGCCTTCGACTTTTTTGATCCTGATGCAGGGCATCCGCGATTATGGACTTTCTCTGGCAGGGTCTTCTTCATTTTTGCAGTGGTGTTTCTCGATGAAATCCTGACCTTCAACACCATGATCGGCATTTTACTGGCTTTGGCGGCTCTGATTTTGATGAGTAAATTGAAGAAAGCAGACAGCGGGAAACTCGACCTTCGCGCACTATGGTTCATTCCTCTGATGGTCTTTTCTCTGGGTTGCGTCAATCTTTGGCTCAACATCTTCAACCATTATGGAACTCCATCGCAGCATCATGCTTTCATCACCCTTGTTTTCAGTTTCTCCCTTCTTTTTTCCATCGCTTATCTCTATGGGTATCGGATTCCAGTCAGCAAAGGGGCCATCACACGTGGAATTCTGTTAGGATTCTCCAATTACTGCATGTTTTTCTTTCTGCTCCAGGCACTCCGTCATGAGGATTTTATTGATGCTTCCGCAATCGCCTATACTCTGCATGCGGTGATAAATATCATCCTTGTCAGCAGTGCGGGTATCCTGATCTGGAAGGAAAGGCTGGAGCGCTCAGGCTACCTAGGCATATTGCTGGCGATTAGTGCAGTTATTTTACTGAATTTCCGATAATACAATTTAGCTCAAAGCATTGGACCGATAAAATCAGAGAGACCTGTCCGGAATCAGGAATAATTCTGGCATCCTCAAAATCTCTGATTCAGATTTTTGTTCTGTAATCATTTTTTGAAAAGCTTTGCTTGTCATCATTGGCATAATCTGTTAAGAAAAAAACAGGGCTTTTTTTGGAAACCCAATTCCTTTCCGGAGCAGCATGCGTATTGTCCTTCTAGCCATCATCGGCCTATTTTCCTACCTGATCATTGCCATTCCAGGATATTTTTTCCTGGTCCCGAGGAATGATGTGATTGATGAATCCATAGAGACGGTGACCGAACAGATGTTCGAGGAACCGGGAAAGGAACCCAAAACCGAATAAAATCCTAAAGCTTTCATAGAGGCCTATGCCTAAACTCCGAAGTCTTTCGGTCTCCTCTTAAAACTCCAGCCAAGGAAGCTATGTCACTTCATCTTACCTTCAACAACATGCGTCAATCGGAAGCAGTTTCAGCACACATTCATGATATGTTCGAGGAACTGATCAAAATTACCGATAACAAATTTCCTTTCCATGTCAGGTTGAACAAGGAAGGTGATGAAACCTATCATGTGGGCATCAACTGCAATTATCACAGCAAGCAGTTGGTGAGTAATGTTGATGATTCTAATCTCTACAAAGCGCTGGGAAAAAGCATCGAATCAATAAAACACCAGGTCTTGAAAAAATCCCAAAAACTCCGCAAGCCTGGAAAAGAAAGTAAATCCTAAGGCAAACGGGACGGATGGAAAGGGATGGATCGTTCAGCCGCAAAAAGCTAGTCTGAGGTATTATTTACAATCTTGTTGATTTGTATCACTGAAGATTGTTTTTTCAACCTTGATCCAGCATTAAGGTGAAGGCTGTGAAAAGGAATGATTTAAGAAATAATTTTTCTGAAAAACCATCCCGGACCAGATTGAAGCTTTCGTCCAGAAGTTCAAATTTTCAGTCTTCTGGACTTTTAAGCATCTTCCTGGTCTCGTTGATGCTCTGTCTTTCTGCAGGAAACCTTCATGCCGCATGTGCCGGGGAAGGTTTCATGGGCGCTTCTTCAGGGGATCCGGTGATGTCGATGGTAGACATCACCTTTTCCCCCCTTTATTCGAGTTCAACCACTTCAGGGACTTCGGGATGCCAGAACTGGGATTTTGCCTTACATCTTCAGAAGGAAAGGGAGAAATTCGTCCGGATCCGGCATCAGCAGTTGTTGGAACAAAGTTCGGCCGGAGACGGACCCTTGCTCGAAGCCTGGTCGATGCTGATGGCCTGTCCCAGAGAAGTCCAGCCCCGATTCAATGATCTGATGCGCAACCATTTTCCAGAGTCCGAGGAAGTCTTGAATTCTCCTGAGAGAATGAGCACTTATCCGAATCGGGTACTTGGCTGGATCCGGCAGGACCCGGTGCTGAGTCATGCCTGTCAGAACGATGATCTTTCCTGAATGATGATGCGGATTTCAGAGAGGTGGATACTGGTCAGTCTGGCACTCCTTTTTTGGGCGTTCCCCAGCCAGGCCTGTAACCGTGGAGGACCGATGGGACTCGCAAGTAAGGATCCGGGGATGCTTTCGGTCAATGTCACCTTCAGCCCAACCTTTGCCGGAGCAAGTACTTCAGGGACTTCAGGATGTAAAAAGTGGAAATTTTCTACCCAAGTCCGACAAGAATTTGTTGAATCTCAATGGGCTCAACTTCGTGAAGCCAGTGCACAGGGCCGCGGAGAACACCTTGCCGTCTTTTCCAATGTGATGGGCTGTGAAACGGAAGGGCTTCATGTTTTCAGTCAGATGATGAAATCCAACTACAAGCGGCTCTTTCCTGATCAAAAGAATTTCTTATCGGATCCCATGGAAAAACAAAAACACGGAATCAGAGCCGATCTTTTTCTCCGTGAAGTAGAAACTCTGATTCATGAAAATCAGCAACTTCAGTGCACGGGTTGAATCAAAATTACTGAACTTGATGGAAGACCGCATGTTTTTGCTCGTCAT